>NZ_CP040098.1:3285000-3365583 GCF_005377625.1 Desulfoglaeba alkanexedens ALDC
ACGCGGCCTTCGCCGTTTCGCTCGGGATCAGCGTGGTGTATCTTTTGAAAAAGAAAGACAATCCCGGACACGGCTCATCCGGCGTTCTCGGAATGTTTCCGACATCCCGGCAGCTGGACGAACTGAACTATCAAATGATCCTTTTCGGGTTTCTCTGGCTTTCCGTGGGAATCCTCACGGGATCGGTCTGGGCGAACTCGGCTTGGGGTTCCTACTGGAGTTGGGACCCGAAGGAAACGTGGTCGCTCATCACGTGGCTCATCTATGCGGCGGTGCTTCACGTGAGGGCCGTCCGAAGATGGCGTGGCAGAAAGGTGGCGTGGCTTTCCATGCTGGGGTTTGCATCGGTTCTGTTCACGTATTTCGGCGTAAACTTCCTTTTGAGCGGACTTCACAGCTACGCCGTGAAATAATAAGGGAGCCGGGCGAAGGCCCGGGACGCATCATCCGGGAGTTCACAGAGAAGTCCCGGTCCGGCGAGACACCGCCCGGCGGCTCTACAAAACACCCGGACAACCTCACAAGGAGTCGAAAGGCCATGTTCGGCATCGGCTTTCCGGAATTGATCCTCATCTTTGCCGTTGCGCTCATCGTCGTGGGACCGGGCAAGCTGCCCGACCTCGCCCGCGCCCTGGGGCGCGGCCTCGCCGAATTTCGAAAAGCGACCGGCGACCTCAAAGAAACCTTCGAACAGGACGAAACAGTCCGGGAAATCAAGAAGGAATTTCATAGCGCTCAGAGTCAACTCCTGCTCGAACAGGGGACCCGTGACAAAGGCTTTGAAAAAACCGGCAAGGCCGCCGCCTCGCCGCCTCGCGAACCGAGCGGCGAAGGAACGGCGCAAACCCCGGGGGCGACCCCGACTCCGCAGCGGTCGCCCGGAGCCACCGTCGCGGAAAGATCCGACGAGACGATCGAAGAACCCCCGGCTTCAGACCCCCCTGCGGAGAAGCAATGAGTTCCGACGCGGGCAAGATGCCCTTCACCCAGCACCTGGAAGAACTCCGCCACCGGTTGATCATCTGCGCCGTGGCCGTGGGAATCGGCTTCCTGATCTCCTATTTCTTCAAAGAAAAGATCTTCGAAGTGCTGATCCGCCCTCTCATCGAGGCGTTGCCCGAAGACCAGGGCCAGACGTTGATCTATACGGCTCCTCACGAGGCCTTTCTCACGTACCTCAAGGTATCCTTCCTGGCCGGGGTCGGCCTGGCTGTTCCAGTAATCCTTTTCCAGTTCTGGCGCTTTATCGCCCCCGGTCTCTACGAAAACGAAAAGCGCTACATGTACCCGATCGTTTTTCTTTCTTCGTTTTTTTTTCTCGGAGGAGCGCTTTTCGGCTATTTCATCGTCTTTCCCTACGGTTTTCAGTTTTTCGCGTCCTTCGCCAACGACTATATCGCTCCCATGATCAGCACGAAGGAATTCCTTTCCTTTGCCGTACGCCTGCTCATCGCCTTCGGCCTGGTTTTTGAGCTCCCCCTGGTCACGTTCTTTCTGGCCAAACTGGGGTTGATCAGTTCGACGTTTCTACGCAGGCAGCGTAAGTATGCCATTTTGCTGATCTTCATCGTAGCGGCCATCCTTACCCCGCCGGACGTGTTCACGCAAATGCTCATGGCCCTGCCGCTTCTGATTCTCTACGAGATGAGTGTCTGGATCGCCCACTTTTTCGGGCGCAAGCCCGTCACAGAGGAGACCGCGGAAAAGGGGAAATCCGAATCACCGGCTTGACCTTTTTCCGTTGAGCCGCCAAGATGTCATGGCGGTCGTTGCCGTCACGGCGCGGCGGCCGCGATGCTTTGTCCACTCAAGCGGTTGAAACGGCTTTGGAGAGGCTTCAGATGGAGCGGATCATTCTGGTAGTGGCGACGCGAAATAAAGGCAAGTCCAGGGAAATCAGGAACGCCCTCAATGGATGCCCTGTGGACATCAAGGATCTGAACGACTTCGGCCCGATTCCGGAAGTGGAGGAAGACGGCGATACCTTCGACGACAACGCTTACAAGAAGGCCCACTTCACGGCCAAGGTCCTGGGGGTTCCCGCGCTGGCCGACGATTCGGGGCTGGAAGTGGAGGCGCTCGGCGGCGCCCCAGGGGTCTATTCCTCCCGGTACGCGGGTCCCGGCGCCACGGACTCGGAAAACAACGCGAAGCTCCTGGAAGCGCTGCGGGGCCGAAACGACCGTAAAGCCCGCTTTGTCTGCGTGCTTTCCCTCGCGGTCCCGATGGGTTACGCCCTGACCTACGAAGCCGCCTGCGAAGGGATCATCCTGGAGGCCCCCCGAGGCGACGGCGGGTTCGGCTATGATCCTCTCTTTTATTACCCGCCCTTGAAAAAGACTTTTGCCGAGATGACGCCGGAAGAGAAATTTTCGGTCAGCCATCGTGGAAAGGCCTTGAAAGAACTTCAAGAGGAATTCGATAAGGTCATGGTGTGGGTACGCCAGCGGCTCGAAGAAGAAAGGCGGTGGCGATTGGGTGAAATGTGCGTCGAGGCTCCAAACGACGAGTGACCCGTCCTCGCTATTGTAGGGCCCCATGACTCCGACCCCCGACACAACCGCCTTCCGCAAGGAAATCGAAGCCGTGCTTCGCAGCTCGCGCGACTCGGGCCTTCCGCCGCGGCGGCGGCTTATGGACCAGGCGAAAAACGTTTCGGAGTTCCTGAGTTTCCTGCTCTTTAACTGGAAGCCCGGACCCGGGGGGCGGAAGGTGATGAAGCCTCGGCCTGAAGACGTTCACCGTGAGCCGTAGATACGCTTGAGCGGGTTTTTCCGCGATTCCCGCGCATCGGCAAGCGCCAGGTACAAGGCGCCCACCGCCAGTTCGGCGCAGTGGTGTTGGCTCTTCGGCAGCGTTTTGAGAAACCCGATGACGTCACCGGGCGTGACCTCCCATGCCTCATCCAGCGTTCTTCCTTCAACCAGATGGATCACCGTATTGGCGCTGGCGACGGTATGCAGGCAGCCGTCGGTTTCGAAGGAGGCGCTCCGGATGGTATCGTTGTCGAGTACGAGAAAGATTTCCACCGTGTCGCCGCATGCCCCCGTTTTTCGGCCGCGGCCGTCGGGTTTCAACGGTACCTCCCGCTTGTCGGTGCGGAAGGCCATCTCCAGGAATTCAATTGAATGACGCTGCCAGAAATCCATTGTACTTGCATCCATAGACCGCCTTTCTTTAAAATAGGAAGAAAGAAAACAGCTTCGCGTGCAAGCCTTTGATCCCGTTGTTTCCGTTACCGGATCCCGAGAACGTTCATCTCTTATCTTGCGGTTTCTCGTGCGGTTTGGCTAGTATGTAAAATCGACGGCTGCAGCTGTCACGGAACCCCCTGAGCGCACCAAATGGAGGAAGAACCATGTCCCTCGCTGAACGCGGACCGACCATCGTTGGCATCTTGACGGGAGGTGGAGACGTGCCCGGCCTGAATCCGTGCATCAAGGCCCTGGTATATCGATGCGTGGATGAAGGCTACCAAGTCCTGGGCATACGCCGCGGCTGGGCCGGACTCCTGGACTACGACGGCGCCGATCCCGAGACGTTCGGCCGCTGCTTCCAATGGCTGGAAAAAAATACCGTTCGCACCATCGACCGATCGGGCGGTACCTACCTGCACACGTCCCGCACCAACCCGGCGGCCGTTCGCTTCAAGGAATGCCCCGACTTCCTGAAATCCCACTACGACAATCCCGAGGGAAAGAAGGACTTTACCGGCCACATCCTTCAAAACCTTGAAAAGCTCGGCGTATCGCTCCTGATCGCCATCGGCGGGGACGACACCCTGAGTTACGCCGCGCGCCTCCACATGGAAGGGTTTGCGGTTCTCGCCATCCCGAAGACCATGGACAACGACGTCTTCGGAACCGACTACTGCATCGGGTTTTCGACGGCGATCACACGAAGTGTCAATTTCATTCACGCCCTTCGGACGTCGACGGGTTCGCACGAACGGATCGCCGTCGTTGAACTTTTCGGGCGAAACTGCGGCGAAACAAGTCTGATCAGCGCCTATCTCGCGGCGGTGGACCGTGCCATCATCAGCGAGGTGCCCTTCGATCCTCATCGGCTGGGCGAGCTGATCATGGACGACAAGCGAAGAAATCCTAGCAATTACGCCATGATGACCATAAGCGAAGGCGCGACCATGGTGGGAGGCTCGGTCCTGGAGTACGGAGACACTGACGCCTACGGCCATCGCAAACTCGGCGGAATCGGCATGCTGACCGGCGAGATCCTGAAGAAGATCACGGGCGAGGGCATCATATACCAGCAGCTGTCGTATCTGATGCGAAGCGGCGCTCCCGATTCGCTGGACCTCATGGTGGCGGTCAACTTCGCCAACATCGCCATCGATCTGGCGCTCAGAAAAAACTTCGGCCGGATGGTTTCGCTCAGCAAGGGCACTTATACCGATATGCCCATCAGCATCATCACCGCCGGCCAGAAGCGGGTGGATATCCACGAGCTTTACGACGTCAACCAGTACCGGCCCAAGGTGCGGCACGTGATGGGAAAGCCCATGTTTCTGTATTAAGGGCCCACCCCCAGCCCTCTCTCTCAAGGGAGGGCGTTCTCGGACGGGCTCCTGGCCACAGAGTTTGGACTCACTCCAGCTGCGCACGCTCCCTGGCGATTTCCGCCAGGGTTTCTCTGTGGGCGAGCACCTCCTCCACATTTTCGATTCTTTGTTTTCTCTTTCCCGGAAGTTCCAGGTACCGGGTGGACTTGAAGTTGAGGTAAAAGCGGCAGAGCCATTTTCTGGGATCGCCGTCCAGGACGATGCTCGTGTAGTTTTTGGTTTCCCGGGGAACCACGGTGGTTCCAGGCGGGACATGGCCGCGGATGAGTTCTCCCACCAGGGCGACGGCCCTGTGCCTTGGATCCTCCGCGGTGCCCTCGCCCCCCGCTGCGGCGATGGAAGCCGAACCGGAGGCGGGCGGAGCTTGAACCGGTTCGCAGGCGGCGGTGCCTTGAACTTCCGCGAGAAGACCCTCAGCATTTGCGGCGGGAGTTGAGGCGGGGGTGGTCTTCGGTGCCGGCTCGGCCGCGCCCTTGCCGCCTTTTGCGGCCGCCGAGGACCTCTTGGAGGCTTTGGCCTTTCGCGGCCCGGATGTTCGCCGAGTCAGGATATACATTCCGCAAAGCCCAATACCGAAAAAGAGCCACGTCTCCATGTCCCATCCTCGCCGCCTGGGTTTCCGATTCCTCGCCGTGTAGATACGGTACGTTTTTTCTAGACGAGGGTCTCAGCGCTGTCAACCGATTCGGGCCATCTTAGTCAAGATATTTCAGATTGTTAGCCATAGGTCTGCGCCGGCAGGCTGAAGCGTGTCTCCTCTGGGGTCCTTCGAAAGGAGCTGACCGGAAGCGGCTGGAGCACCGCCGTCAATTCCTGGTCGCAACAGAGCGTCCATGGAGACGTTGGGCGGGTGGAATGCAGGGAAACGCCGGGGAGCCGGAACATCGGAGGATCGATCCGCTGCAAAGAGATCGACGACGTCCGCTGACAAAGCAACTCCCCGGTGGCCTCTGGGCGGCATCGCACAGGCTGCGGCCCCGCTTCACCGCCTGCTCATTTGCGGACGGAGAAAAAGGAATCCGACTTGCAGTCGCCCGACTGTTCCTTCATCTGACATTCGCGGCAGCGTTCCCCGTATTCCGGTTGAGTGTGGCGCGTGATAATGTTGCTTCCGCTGGGATACTGGGAACAGTTGGTGCACCAGTGCCACACGTTACTGTCTTCCTTTCGACGATACACCGCCATGCCGAACCTCCTTTTCTGGTGACACAAACTGGATCCGGTGAGCCGTCCGCATGGATGATGTTCCCTACGAACCATTTGAAAATATCATAGCAAGGCTCGCCGTGGATTACCAGATCCCAGTTTCTGCGGATAAAGAAAGGAAAGAGCAGGCGGAGGTAGGCGAAGGCGGCAATTCCCGACCGCCGAGTCCGCCATCGGGCGGTGCGGCGAACCTCGGGATCAGGGGGGTCCGCGCTGCCGCCTCAGGCTGGCACACCGGCATCCGCCCGTCCGGGAAGCGGTCGGCAACGCCTTGGAAATCTAAAGCTTTTCCCTTGACACTCCTTTGACCGTGCGATTAGAAATCATTTGCTTCGGATCGGAGCTTCGTGCGAGAGTGGCGGAATAGGCAGACGCACTGGACTTAGGATCCAGCGCCTCCGGGCTTGCGGGTTCGACTCCCGCCTCTCGCACCAGGCGCTCCCGCAGCGGCCCTCGAAGGGGCCGGAAGCCACCGAGGCAGGGCCGACTTTACGGGAAAGTCGGCCGAAAGGGGATTTTCAATCGTATTCACTTCAGCAAAGAAAGGTCTTGGCGTGGAAATGAAGGTTTCCGTTACCGACCTGAGTTCGACTCAAAAGAGGCTCGAGATCGAGGTTCCCGCGAACCGGATGAAGCAGGAACTGGACAAGCGCTATCGCGATCTGGCCAAGAACGTTCGCATCAAGGGCTTCCGCCCCGGGAAGGTGCCTCGAAAGATCCTCCAATCCTATTACGGCAAGAATGTTGAAAGTGAAGTTTCCAGCCAGGTCATCCAGGAAACCTACCCCAAGGCGATTCAGGAAGCGGCCATCAAGCCCTTGGTGGAAGCCGATATCGAAGAAATACACTTCGCTGACGAAGGCACCTTCACCTATGCCGCGATCGTGGAAGTGAGCCCGCCCTTCGAGTTGCCCGAGTACAAGGGGCTGAAGATCGAAAAACGGGCGGCGGCTGTGACCGACGAGCAGGTTCTCGAGGAATTGCAGGAGCTGCGCCAGCGGCACGCCCAGCTCCAGAGCCTGGAAGAGGACCGGCCGATCCGGGAAGGCGATGTGGTGGTGGTGGATTTCACGCCCTGGGTCGACGACGCGGTCTTTGAAAGAGGCAAGGCCGATGATTATATGTTGGAGGTGGGTCTGAAGCAGCTCCATGCCGCGTTCGACGAAAGCCTTCTAGGCCGCCGGGAGGGCGAGTCCTTTTCTTTCGAAATCGACTATCCCGCGGATGCACCCACCAAGGAAATCGCCGGCAAGCGTGTCCGCTTCGAAGTGACGGTCAAAGAGGTGAAGGCGAAGATTCTCCCGGATCTGGATGACGATTTAGCCAAAGAAGTAGGAGATTATGAAACGCTGGAGGAATTGAAGGAAGCCACTCGAAGCCGGCTGGCCGAAATCGCGGAAAAGGGGCTCCGGGCGGAAACCCGGGGAAGGATCATGGAAGAGCTGGTCAAGCGTGCGTCGTTCGATCTTTCTCCCAAGGTGATCGACCGGGAAGTGGACTTTCTTGTCGAGCAGTTTGTGAGCCAGTTTCAAAGACAGGGGCTGAACATCGACCCGGAGGCCTTCAAGGCCCCCGAGGTGCGGGCGGAATACAGGCCCCAAGCCGAGCGGAACCTGCGCTGGCGTCTCATCGCCAACCGCATCGCCGCCCAGGAAGGCATCGAACTTGACGAAGACGAACTGGAGGCGATCTACGCCGAGGTAGCCCGAGTGATGCGAACCACCGTGGAAAAGGTGCGTGACGCTTACGCGGAAACCCCCGTGATCGAACAGATGAAGGAAAGCAAGCTCCATGAAAAGGTCATGGAGTTCCTGGAAGCATCGGCCGTCTTCATCGAACCCGCCGAAGGCGGCTCGGAACAGAACGAGGAGTGATCAATGTCTCTCATACCCATCGTGATCGAACAGAGCAGCCGTGGAGAACGTGCTTTCGACATTTATTCCAGGCTCTTGCGGGATCGGATCATTTTCTTGGGAACAGCGGTCACCGACGACGTGGCCAACGTGATCATTGCACAGATGCTTTTCCTCGAATCCGAAGACCCCGACAAGGACATCCACTTTTATATCAACTCCCCCGGCGGCCTGGTGACGGCGGGACTCGCCATCTATGACACCATGCAGTACATCAAGCCGGACGTTTCGACGCTGTGCATGGGCCAGGCGGCGAGTATGGCGGCGGTGCTTCTGGCGGCGGGGGTCAAGGGGAAGCGCTTCGCCCTCCCCCACGCCCGCATCATGCTGCATCAGCCCATGGGCGGATTTCAGGGCCAAGCCACCGACGTGGACATTCAGGCCCGGGAAATTCTGAGACTGCGCGAGGAACTCAACGAGATCCTGGTCCGGCACACCGGAAAGCCCATCGAGCAGATCCAAAGAGACACCGATCGGGACTTCTACATGTCCGGGGTACAGGCCTGCGACTACGGCTTGGTGGACGAAGTGATTTCACAGCGACAGGATGCGGGAAAGAAGGACCGCTAGGGGCGCATCGGCCGTATGGGGCATTGATCGGCCGGGTTTCAGGGGGAAGCGGCACGTTGAGAGCCTCTTCCCCTTTCCATTTGGGCGACTTGGGTGCCGCAGGCGGTGCCCGCAGTCCGTGGGGCCCGTGGCGCGTTTCTTGCTTTGCCAAACCGCGCAATTTGCACTAGAATAAGAAGCAAATGCCCACAAGGCAGGAATCCTTGGCGGCGCCCGTCGCGGAATCGCAGCGGGCGGTTGGAGTTGTGCCGTCCCGGCAAGCCTTCCGCGGCATTGTGCCGGAAGGCGGAGGCGATGGAATTGCTCATGCGGCCGTTGAATCGAGCCGATTCAATCGTTATGATTAGTAGCAGTCAAGGTAATGCCATAGTCGAGGCGAAGGCGACAGGAACCGGGTCTTCTGCCGCTGCAGCGGGTGGACCTCAGGCGCCTCGGCATTGATCGATGAAGACCCCAGGAGGAATGGGATGGCTAAGAGACGTGACGAGAGAGGCGGGGAGCTCCGGTGCTCTTTCTGCGGAAAGAGCCAGGACGAGGTGAAGAAGCTGATCGCTGGCCCAACCGTCTACATTTGCGACGAGTGTGTTGAATTGTGCAACGACATCATCGCAGAGGAATACGAACGGGACGAGGCCTCGCGAGCGACCCATATTCCCAAACCGTCTGAAATCAAGGACGCGCTGGATCAGTATGTGATCGGCCAGGAAAGGGCGAAAAAGATCCTTTCGGTGGCCGTGCACAACCACTACAAGCGGATCGAGTTGAAGCCCGACAAGAAGGACGACGTGGAGTTGCAGAAAAGCAACATCCTCATGATCGGGCCCACGGGTTCCGGAAAGACCCTCCTTGCCCAGACCCTGGCGAGGATCCTGAACGTCCCGTTCACCATCGCCGACGCCACCACGTTGACCGAAGCCGGCTACGTGGGGGAAGACGTCGAAAACATTCTGGTTAACCTGATCCAGGCCGCGGATTACGACATTGAAAAGGCCTCCCGCGGCATCGTCTACATCGACGAAATCGACAAGATTGCCAAGAAATCGGACAGCCCGTCCATCACCCGGGACGTTTCCGGGGAAGGCGTTCAGCAGGCGCTCCTCAAGATTCTCGAGGGGACCGTCGCCAACGTACCGCCCAAGGGCGGGCGCAAGCACCCGCAGCAGGAGTTCATCAAGATCGACACCACGAACATTCTGTTCATCTGCGGCGGCGCCTTCAACCACTTGGAAACGATCATCCGGTCGAGAACCGGCATTAAGGGACTCGGCTTCAGCGCCACGATCCGCGGCAAGGACGAACGGAACGTGGGGGAAATTCTGGGCCAGGTGCAACCCGAGGACCTGATCCGCTTCGGGATGATTCCGGAATTCGTGGGGCGTCTGCCCGTGATCGCGACCCTTGGGGAACTCACCGAGGAAGAGCTCATCACGATCCTCACCGAACCTCGAAACGCCTTGGTCAAGCAGTACAAGAAGCTTTTCGACTTGGAAGACGTGAAACTCCGGTTCACGGAAGGCGCCCTGAGGGCCGTCGCCCGGGAGGCGCTCCGAAGGAAATCGGGGGCCCGTGGGCTGCGGTCCATCATGGAAAACGTGATGCTTGACATCATGTACGATCTGCCTTCTCAGGCGGATGTGCAGGAATGCGTCATCAATGAGGAAGTGATACTGAGCAACGAACAGCCCATGCTGCTCTACCGAAGCCAGACACGTGAGTCGGCTTGAAAACCGTACGGAAAACTGTGGGGGATCATGTTTAAGAGAATCCGACAGAAAGACGATGCACTCGGCGCACCCGACACCTTCATCATGCCGCTGCTTCCGTTGCGGGACATCGTGGTATTTCCCGCCATGGTGGTGCCGTTGTTCGTGGGGAGGGACAAGTCGATCAACGCGATGGAAAACGCCATGAACACCGACAAGAGGATCTTCCTGGCGGCACAGAAGAACGCGAAGACCGACAACCCCAGAGAAGTGGACATCTTCCGCATGGGTACCCTCGCCACCATCCTGCAACTTCTTCGGCTGCCGGACGGCACCGTGAAGGTTTTGGTGGAAGGTGAACAGCGCTGCCGGATTCGCAATTTCATACCCAGCGCGGACGCCTTTCTGGTGCAGGTGGAAACCGTCGACGAAACCCTGCCCGACAACGTGGAAATCGAAGCCCTGCGGCGAAGCATTAAAGCGGCCTTCATGTCGTATTCGAAGCACAACAAGAAGATCACCCAGGAAATCCTGGACGCCGTCTCCGACATTGAGGAGCCTTCACGTCTCGCGGACACCATCGCCGCCTACATGCCGCTCAAAATCGACGCCAAGCAGAAGCTGCTCGAAACCGTCGACCCGGCCAAGCGGCTGGAAAAGCTTTTCGGTCATATCCGCTCGGAGATCGAAATCATCCAGACCGAGGAACGCATCAAGGGCCGCGTCAAGAAACAGATGGAGAAGACGCAGCGCGAGTACTACCTGAATGAGCAGATGCGGGCCATTCAGAAGGAAATGGGGGAAAAGGACGATTTCAAGTCCGAGCTGGAGGACCTGGAGAAGCGGATCAAGCGCAAGCGGCTCTCCAAGGAAGCGGCGGCCAAGGTCCGCCACGAGCTCAAGAAGCTCAAGCTCATGTCGCCTATGAGCGCCGAGGCGACGGTGGTCCGCAACTACATCGATTGGATCCTGTCGCTCCCGTGGAATGAAAAGACCAAGGACAAGCTCGACATCGACCAGGCGGCGGCCATTCTGGACGAAGACCATTACGGCCTGGAAAAACCCAAGCAGCGGATCCTGGAATACCTGGCGGTGCAATCGCTGGTGAAAAAGATCAAGGGGCCCATCCTTTGCTTCGTGGGGCCTCCGGGCGTGGGAAAAACCTCGCTCGCCCGTTCCATCGCCCGTTCCATGAACCGGAACTTCATCCGGCTTTCGCTCGGAGGCGTTCGGGACGAAGCGGAAATCCGCGGTCACCGGCGGACCTACATCGGCGCCATGCCGGGCAAGATCATCCAGAGCCTCCGCAAGGCAAAAAGCAACAATCCGGTGTTCTGCCTCGATGAAATCGACAAGATGAGTATGGACTTCCGGGGCGACCCGGCCGCGGCGCTCCTGGAAGTGCTGGACCCCGAACAGAATTTCGCCTTCAACGATCACTACCTGGATCTGGACTACGACCTGTCGTCCGTCTTTTTCATCACCACCGCCAACACGCTCCATTCGATCCCGCCTCCGCTCCAGGATCGCATGGAAATCATCCAGATGTCGGGATACACGGAGTTCGACAAGCTGAACATCGCAAGGAACTTCCTGATCAAGAAGCAGTGTGAAGCCAACGGGATCAGTGAAGAACACGTGACCTTCACCGACGAGAACATCCTCTACATCATCCGTCACTACACCAAGGAGGCGGGCGTTCGAAACCTGGAACGCGAAATCGCTTCCATCTGCCGCAAGGTGGCGAAGGAAGTGGTCCGCCTGGGTCCTGAAACCCGGATCATCCTGAACGAGGAACGGATCCAGGAGTATCTCGGCATACCCAAGTACCGTTACGGGCGCAGCGAGGAAAAGGACGAAGTCGGCCTGGCCACCGGCCTCGCCTGGACGGAATTCGGCGGAGATATTCTCGGGATCGAAACCCTGGTTCTTCCCGGCAAGGGGAAGATCATCATCACCGGGAAACTGGGGGAAGTCATGCAGGAATCCGCCCAGGCGGCGTTGAGCTACGTGCGATCGCGGGCGGCGTTTCTGGGAATCGACGAGAACTTCTCCAAGGACCTGGACATCCACGTTCACGTCCCGGAAGGCGCCATTCCCAAGGATGGTCCTTCAGCCGGCATCACCATGGCTACGTCCATGGTTTCGGCCCTTACGCGGATCCCCGTCCGAAGCCAGGTGGCCATGACGGGCGAAATCACCCTGCGGGGCCGCGTGCTTCCCATCGGCGGCCTCAAGGAGAAGATCCTGGCCGCGCACCGGAGCCTTATCAAGAAGGTGCTGATCCCCAAGGACAACGCCAAGGACTTGAAAGACATCCCTCAGAAGATCTTGAACGAAATTGACATCGAACTGGTGGATCACATGGACGAAGTCCTGAAGAACGCCTTGGCCGTGGAAGACCCGGAGAGCTTGTTCCGGGATGCTCCCCCTCAGAGTAAGCCCCTCCTGTTCGGGAAGGAAGAGCCCCGGGGCGAGGAGATTCACCCGCATTAAGCGGAGGACTAGAAAGCCCTTGACTTGAGTGCCCGGATCGGCTAAAAACCAGCACTCGCGAGGGCGAAAGACGGGCACCTACCCCCGGGTAGGTTGCAATAAGGTAAGCGGGCGGATAGCTCAGTGGGGAGAGCATCGGCCTTACAAGCCGGGGGTCACAGGTTCGAGCCCTGTTCCGCCCACCACGGTTCGATTTGCGGGGTCGTAGTTAAGCTGGTTATAACGCCGGCCTGTCACGCCGGAGGCCGAGGGTTCAAGTCCCTTCGACCCCGCCAGAAAACCCAGAGGGTTTGGCCGTCCAAAACGGCCAAACCCTCTTTCACTTTTGGGGCCTGATTTTGATAGCCTAAAATTCCCCCACCCTCCTCCACAGTCATCTGACAGCACGATCTGGTGATGAAACACTCAACCAGAGTTACTGGAGTACATGGGGGTCCGCCACAAAGCATGGCCCTTTCTGACTTCGGCACCGGCCATTCCACCAGGCAGGTGGTGGAGTCGGCCATCCTCGATCCCTGCCGCAGGCCGACTCCCGCGCCAGCACGCCGGCCTTCCAAGTTACTTACATACCTAACCTCGTCCCTTTTCCCCGTTCCCTCGCTGGCTATGGCCACCTGATCGCCGGGTGCACTTCATAAACCGGGGAACGGACCTTTTCCATAGGAGCGGTTCCCAGCAGCCTGGGGCTGATCAGGCCGCCGCCTTTCAGTATGGCGATCATGGCGCCGGTCCGTTTCCCCAGCCCGGTTTTCACGCAGGCCACGCCGATGGCGGCGCCGTTAGTTTGAAAATGAACGGCGCTTTTAAAGATCTCCCGGACCAGAGCCGGCATTTTTTCATGTTCCGGTTCTCCCATATGAGCGTACATGGCATCAACCGCCGAAGCCGGATCCCAGAGGCCGTTTCGCGCCGCGATATCCAGCAGGAACCGAACGATGTTGGGCATCTCATAATATTCATCGGCCTCGAACCGCATGACTCGATCATCCCATTCCGCGCACTGTCTGCTTCTCCTGGGCAGCAGCAGTCTCCAGTCCCAGGCCAGCAGCAGCACTTCCGGGGCCATGTCCCCGGCGATCCCGGCTGCTTCCTCGAAAGTGAGGCCCTGCTGCCGGCGGCAACCCTCCAGCACGGATGCCATAATGGTCAACAACGGCTCATCGCCCATTAATCCGCGCAGGGCTTTTTCTATGTTTGCATCGGATGCCACGCGAACCCCCTCCCCGCAAATGCGGATTCAATAAAATTAAGCAGCACAAGAAAAGCAAGAAAAGGGACGAGGTTAAGTAAGTGAGAAACTTTACTCGTCCAGCACCAGCTTCCGTTCAGAGGCAAGCCCTTCGCCGCGGCGGACTGCGTAATTGACTCCAGCGGCCGTCATACCAAAACGCCGCGCCAACTCGGCCGACGGCAAGCCCAGCTCTCGCACCGCCCAGAAGCAGGCCAGACTACGGGCGAGCGCACGGGGCCGCTGACGCCCGCTGCGCAGCACATCTGTGACCGGCACATCGAAAACCGACGCGGCTCGGGCCAGAACCCGATCAAAATCCCATCCCTGGCTGCGCAGGAAATAACCCCGGTCCAAGGATTGCCTCGCCTCGGCCAGCACTGAATGGACGAATCCGGGTTCGCCGAGGATGCGGCTGTCGCGCATCCGTCGCTCCAAACCCTTGTGCTGACCCTGCCGAACCTCTTTCCACCCGCTGGTTTTGCGAGAAACGCTGCCGGAGACCAGCTCCGGTTGACGGCCCAGTGCAGCATTCCGGGTGACGTACTCCTGGTATTTTCGTCGTGCGGCCTTAAGGTTTTCACTAAACTGGCGAAGCACATACTCTGTATCCTGCCAACAAACCGGCCAGCGCCCCAGCACCGCTGCGTGGCCGCAGTAGGGATAATCGGCCAGTTGAGCCAGATCGTTCACCAGGCGCGCCCGGAGCGGATTCAAATGGATGTAGGCTACAAGCTGTTTCAGATAGGCGTCTTCCTGGCAAATGATCGACTTGTACCGGTTTTGAAATAGTTGGCCGCAGCGCCGATGCCGGCGGTTGAAGCCGATGACGTATCCGGTCAGCAGCCGTCGCATCAAAACGGCGATTCCCCTTGGTCCGCTGCGAAACAAGAAATGGGCGTGGTTGTCCAAAAATGCCCAAGCATAGCAGACCGTGCCGGTCTCAGGCAGCAAAGTGGCCAGCCGATTCAGCATGTCTTTACGGTCGTCATCGTTACGAAAGATCTTGCGGCGCTCGATGCCCCGAATCATCACATGCTGCAAGATCCCCGGCGTATCCAGTCGTGCGGCTCGTGGCATGACCAAACGTTACCCAATGCTGATGCAAATGTCAAGTTACTTACTTACCTAACCTCGTCCCCGCTTCCGCTTGCCCCTTGAAAAATAATAATGTTTTTTCGTGTTGCTTCATCTTTTCTTCATGGTGAGGGGTATAGAGGAGTCATCAGGCAGGCACCGAACGAATGGTCGTCCTGGTGCTCACTGCCGGAACAATCGCACCAGCGAAGGAGGTATCGTCATGAAGAAAAGATTGTGTGCGCTCATCGGCGTCGGTGTTCTGTTTGCCGGTATTGCCGCCACCGGGATGACTTACGCGGATGAGAACGACCAGGTGATCCGCGATGGCACCATTCCCGTCAGAGTGGCTGAAGCCGATTTTCCTTCACTTGCAAGGGTCACACTGGACGAGGCCATTCAACAAGCCCTGGTCGCGGTACCGGGCCAGGTCCTGGGAGTGCAGCTCGAGGAGGAAAACGGTTTCCTGGTTTATGAGGTCGAGGTGGTGAATGCCGACCGGGCCGTCGTGGATGTAGAGGTGGATGCCGGCTCGGGGGAGGTACTGGCCATCGACCAGGATAATGACGAGGATGAGGCGGATAGCGAAGAACATCGCGATGCCGGCGATGAGGTCGGGCAGGAGCGTGAAGATTAACCTCGACCACACCGTGGGAATTGGAAACGGGTGCCGGTGAGTCGCTTCCTCGGGGCCGTACCGGTCGCGCTGACTTTTCGGGGTGATCACCCTGGCCCCTACCGGGGCGATCACCCCGCCAGTGCACGCTAACGAGCCGACTTGCCACGTGGTCGCGTACCCTGATCCGCGGCTTGTTCGCCGCCCGCGGCATCTCGTGTTCCTGATCGCTGCCGGTGCCGCCGGCGCTAGCGCCGCTTCGTTCGGCCTGTCGGCGGTCATGGCGCCGACGGGCCCCAGGCGCAACCGCGCGGTGGGGGCGAAAACATCTGCTTTTTCAGCCCTGGAGGAACGCTGGACCATGGGTTCAGTCATCTTTTTCATACACGACCTGTCCCTGACCGGTGTCGCCGACAACACGCTGGGCCTCGCCCGCCATCTCGCAAAGGCAAGCTGAGATGTCGACATCGTCACCGTGGCCGCGACCTGGATTGAGCGCGGCGGCACACTTTCCGTCACGCCTTTGCGGCCGGGCTGTTCTGGCAGTCGTACCGCGACCCTGCGAAATGTGCTGCCCTCCCTGCGGCGGCATCTGCGGCGCCGGCGGCCCGAGATCGTCTTTTCGGCGGGAAACCACGCCCATCTCGGCTGTTGGACGGCAACGCGCGGGCTGGTGATCAAGCTCGCCAGCCGCATCAGCAACGACCCGTGAATGCGCGGCGTGGGGGCGCCGCGGCGGCGGTTCACCAGGTTTCCCCGGGAGGTCAAGCTCACGTTGCTCGCCAACAGCGCCGACCGCAAGGAGCGTATTCAGATGCGCTGTCATCTGGGCACTTCGGAAAATGGCCGCTGCCGCCATTCGTTGAGGGCAACCCCCATCAGCGCCAAGGCCGCGAAAACCGCTCCCGCGTAGAAGGTGAAGGAGGCGCCGAAGCTGTCCCACAGCAGCCCCGCGATGGCGCTCGCAATCAACATGGCGATGCCGCTGACCAGGTTGAAAAAACCAAAGGCCGTGCCGCGCAGATCCTCAGGCGCCGCAGCGGCAACCATGGCCGCCAGCAACCCCTGGGTAATCCCCATATGAAGGCCCCACAAGGACACCCCGACAGCAACGGTGAGCCAATCACCGTTTGTCGCTAGGACCAGATCAGCCGCGACCAGGACGATCAATCCCAACGACAGCAACGCGCCGTGGTTCATTCGATCCGAAAGCCTGCCGAAGGGATAGGCGGATTCTGAATAGACCAAGTTCATGCCGACCATCACCAGCGGGACGTAGGCGACCGGAATCCCCCGCTGCTGGGCGCGGAGCACAAGGAAGGCTTCACTGAATCGCGCCAAGGTGAACACCGCGCCGATGCCGACGACCCACCAGTAAGCTCCGCCCAATCGCCCGAGATTGTCGCGGCGAAGCGGATTGGTGCGTTTTTCGCCGACGTGCCGGTCCGGTTCGCGCACGCCGAACAAGAGCAGAGCGACAGCGATCATGCCCGGGATGACAGCGACCCAAAACACGGCTCGGAAGTCGTTGGCCCAGAGCAGCATCAGGCCGACCGCCAGCAGCGGGCCAAGGAGCGCCCCGACCGTGTCGAGGGCTTGACGCAGGCCGAATGCCGCGCCGCGCATCGAAGATGGAGCCAGGTCGGCTACCAGTGCATCGCGGGGCGCGCCCCGCATCCCTTTCCCCACGCGATCCAGCAAGCGGGCCGTGAAAACGACGGCGGCGGAGGGCGCGATGGCAAACAGCGGCTTGGTCAACGCTCCCAGGGCATAGCCGAAAACAGCCAGTGCCTTGCGTTTGCCCAGATAATCGCTGAGTACGCCGGAAAAGACTTTGACGATGAGAGCCGTGGACTCGGCCACTCCTTCGATCAGGCCGACGGTGGATGCGCTGGCACCCAAGGTGACGACTAGAAACAGGGGAAGCAGGCTGTGGATCATCTCGGACGAGATGTCCATGAACAGGCTCACCAGGCCGAGGGCCCAAATGCTGGCCGGAATGCGTTCGAGCGGGGCGTGCGTGCTCATTACCTACCCGGATACTCTCTGAATCCGTCTGGTACGTCGTTGCCATTTACGCCAATACAAAAAACAAATGATGCTGCAACCGGTTGCCAAAATCAATGTAACCCAGCGCAGGTTTTGCATCACCAGTTGCTCGTTGCGGCCAAACCAGAATCCCAAACCGGCCAGCACCAACACCCATATTCCCGCGCCCAACGCCGTGGCCGCGCAAAAAATGAACATATTCATGCGGGCCAGCCCCGCCGGAAGTGAAATATACTGGCGGATGCCCGGAAGCAACCGGCCGACAAAGGTGCTGATATGCCCATGACGTTCAAAAAAGCGGTCGGCGTTTTCCAGGGACTTGGGGCTGACCAGCAGGTATCGCCCATACTTTTCAAAGAACGGTCTTCCGAACTTCAGGGCGATCCAGTAGTTGAACACAGCCCCCAGCAGGCTGCCCAATGTGCCGCAAAAGATGACCATCGCAATATTCATCTTCCCGCTTGCGGCAAGGTAGGCGGCCGGCGGGATCACCACCTCGCTGGGAAACGGAAAAAACGAAGACTCCAAGGCCATGAGCATCACGATGCCCGGATAGCCCCATTGGCCGACGGTATCGACCAGCCAGACGACAACCTGGTGAAACATGTCAAAGCCTCCCGTTCCCATGACGCCGCCTGGTATTATTGAAGATTATCAGACCGATGAACAACAAGGGTATCCCCGCCGCCACCGGCAGCACCCGTCCGGCCTGGAGCACCGGTTTTTGCCGGACATGGAACTGAATGGTCGGGCCGGTGTATACTTGTCGGCCGCCGCGGTCGGTGACGCTGACCACCACCCGGTAATCGCCGCCCTTGATCAGCCGCATGGGCCAGTCGGTGCGCAGCGTCTCTCCGGGTTTCAGGCTCGCCCCGGTAACGGCCTTATGCGCGCTCCAGTCCTCCAGGTCCACCGGTTGTTCATTGCCCGGGTCGATTTCAACCAGGCTGATCCACGCCACCAGGCCCTCGATGGGGGAAGTCCCCGTGTTGGTGATGGTGCTCCAGAATTGCAGGTGGTCTCCCATGACAGGCGACGCTGGATTTTTCTCGTCGGACCGTAGGTTGATAGAAACGGGGTCCAGGGCCGCCGCTGCAATAGACGCGGACAGCAGTATCGAAGCAATCACTGAAAACAGATTTGTCAGTATTTTCATGACATTCCCCCCTTATTGAAAATCGGGACGGGCGGCGCTGCGCCGGGCCGCGAGCAGGCAGAGCCCCAACCATGCGGCGACGAGGAACAGCCGTGCCGTCTGGACTGAAAACGGCTCACTGTCGATGATGACGCTGTCGAAGGTGTTGAGGGCTCCGGCGAACGGATTGACGGCGTCCAGGGCGCGGCCGATGACGCTGCCGCGCAGGCCCGGTCCGATCAAAAGCGGACTTGCGGACAGCATCAGCAAGGTGACCGTGGTGAGCAGCGATGTCATGACGCTGCCCGTTCGGGCCGACAGCGCCATGGCCAGGTAGCCGAATCCGAGCACCACCGGGGTGCCGAAAAGCGCCAGGTAGAACAGGGCCGGGCCGAGATTCTGGCCGCTTGCGCCCACGGCCCAAAGATAGGGGACACTGGTCACGAACATGACTCCCCAGGCGGTCAGCAGGCCCAATATCTTTCCGGCCAGCAAGGCGTCAGGAGCAACGGGCGCGCACAGCAAGGGCACCAGAGTGCCACGCTCCTTTTCCCCGGCGTAAGCGTCGCTTCCCAAAATCGCCGCCAGCAGCGCTCCGGCCGCCATGACCGTTCCGGCCATCATATAGACGACCTGGGCGTTGTCGAGCAGACTGAGCTCGGTGTTGCTCACCAGGAGCAGGCTGAACGCCGACAGCAGGCCGCTGAAGGTCAGCAACCATACCATACCTCTTTGACTGCGCAGCATCTGTGCACTTTCCTTACGGGCAATGATCAACGTCGTGTTCATCATGCCACCTCCTGCGTCTGATGTAGCTCCTGGCCGGTATGACTCATGTAAAGCTCCTCCATACTCGACGCCTCGGAACGAATTTCCAAAATTTTCCAGCCGCGCCGCCACAGCTCACCCCAAAGCGGGGATGGCCCTTCGGACGGCTTGACTTGGACCTGAACGCGCCACCAGCCGCCTTCGTGGCCCAATACGGTCATCCCGGCCGGAAGGTTACCGGTGTCCGGTTCGGTTTCCAGACGCAGACGGTATTGTTGACCGCCCCCCTGTTCCGCCAGCAGATCGGCAATCGAACCTTCGAGCCGGGTGCGGCCGTTGTCGATGATCCCGATCCGGTTGCACAAACGGTCCACATCGTCCAACAGGTGGGTACACAACAGCACTCCAGCCTTTCCATCGGAGGCGAATTCCACCAGCAGGTCGTGAATCTCGCGCCTGCCCTTGGGGTCGAGCCCGTTGGTGGGCTCGTCCAGAATCAGCAATTTGGGGTGCGGCGTTAAGGCCCGTGCCACGGCCAGGCGCTGCTTCATTCCTCGCGAATAGGTCCCGATAGGGCGGTGCGCTTCCGCCCCAAGTCCTACTTTTTCCAACATTTTTGCCACATCTTTTTCGGTGGGGGCAAAATCGTAGAGCCGTCCGTACCATTTGAGATAGTCGGGGGCGGTCATCCAGTCGTAAAACCCCGCCTTTTCCGGCATCACCCCCACCGAACGGCGGATGGAAACGGCGTCGTCCGCCGGGTTGCCACCCAGAACGCCGATACGTCCACTTTCGAAAACGCGGAGGCCCAAAAGGGCAAAAATAGTGGTGGACTTACCGGCCCCGTTCGGCCCCAGCAGACCATACGTGTCACCGGGACGCAGATGCATATCAACGCCCTTGAGGATTTGCTTTCCTTCGATACTTAACCGAAGGTTCTCGATATTGATCATGGTGTAAGCCTCGCACTAAGAAATTAACACGACATTGCCGCCGTTGATAACAGCGCGCCCTGAACCAGTTTGACAAGTCCGCGTTCAGGGCGCGCCGGTTGGGTATTAATCCTCACGGTCCTGGTCATTGTCTTCGCCGGATTCGCGATCCTCGTCGTCCGCTTTGTCCTTTTCCATGGCCAGCACCTTCCCGGTACCGGCATCCACCTTCACATCCACGACGGACTTGTCGGCGGACACCACCTTGATCCCATACACCAGAAAGCCGTTTTCATCCTCCAGTTCCGTCTTCAAGATTTGGCCCTGGACCGAGGCCAAGGCTTTCTGAACGGCCTGATCCATCGAGATCTTGGCCATCGAGGGGAACTCCGCCTCGGACTGCTTTTCGATCCGGATGGTGCCATTCTTGACTTCGGTACCGTCCGTATCGGCGAAACTTGCGCCGGCGACGGCAAAACCGATGGCCAAAGCTCCGCTTCCAATGACCGCAATCCATTTGCCTTTCATGATGATACCTCGTCTTCTTCGGGTTATTCCGGCAGCGCATCGGCAAGACGACCCGTGTCTTGTCCCCACCGGGTTGACGCCACTGTAAACCCTCATCATGAAGAGAGCATGAACCGAAGCGTATTGTTACCAGGTGCCGGAGGGAATCGGAGTTTGATCCCGGTGCCGAGGCCTTGTGGACCCGGGCCGTTAAACAGGGCTTTAAAGGCAGTGAATCCATGGTGCGCCGGTATGTGAGGCTGGCCAAGATGCAGCTTGGCTCATCTTTGACCGTTGCAAAAAAGTATATCTGTAATGTCAATCACATACGACCCCGTTGGAAGTTTTTGGCACTACACTCCCTTCCGTCTAGGGGAGTACCCGGATGGTGGGAGGGATGGCAACTCCCACGGCCCTGAAGACGCTGCTGCACGTGCCCAGACACGGGGACCGCAGAGCGAAGCGCTTGCCGTTCTCCTCGATGACGATTTCCTGGAGCTCGAACCGCTTTTTCTTATGCGGACCGATGCGCGCCTGTAAATCGCTTTCCCCGTGTCGTTCCGAACAGCGGCCCCTTCCCGCGTCATTCCAAACGACCGGATGCTCTTCCGCCGTCTCGTTCCGATGAACCTGGATTCCCCGGATCGACTCCGGGGCAGTCTTTGGTCAAGCCCGGAATGACGGCCAAAAGCCGGACGCATCCGGTTTGCCTCAGCACCTCGATGATGTGGGTTTAATTCAAAAGGCATCGGCAACCTGGGCCATCGCTTCTAATCCGCAAGTCTTAATGTTTTCTTCATAAAACAAATCCTAGAGTGCTTCATTAACGATTTTTTAATCGAGGTGAAAGCCATGCTGGGGAAAGTCATGCATGCACAGATTTCGGTTATCACAAACCGATTTAATTGATCATTTTTCGATTATGACAATCAAACATCCTGTTTTTACTAAAAAGCAACTGTTCAAGGTAAGGCATTCGGATGCGCATTGGCTTTCTTTTAAACCATGACCAAATTCATCAGGTCGCCCACAGCCTTCCTATCGCCATCGCGCTGGCCGATGGTGGTTTTACCGGGGAGATCATTGTCGCCACCACGACGGAGCGGATGAAGCGGGAGTGTTTGCGCCTGGGCGGGGACCGAATCGGGCGCAGCATCCAGTATGTGACATTGGAACTGAAGAGCAAGTCCAAGATCCTTTCCCACTTGCTGGAAATCGCCATGCCTGCCCGCAAGTTGCTGATCTATGGCGACAATCTGGATTTCTTCCGCAGCTTGGACATTATGGTCGTAGCGGAGAAAACCTCCCTGGTTCTGAAGAAGCTCTATGGGCTGAAGGATCTGAAAATCGTCCATACGCGCCACGGAGCCGGGGATCGTGCCATCGGTTTTGATAAGGCGAGCGCCGGTTTCGATCATGTGCTGTGCTCAGGGCCCAAAATCAAGGAGCGGCTGATCACGGAGGCGGGTGTGCCGGCGGAGCGTATCAGCATTGTCGGCTACCCGAAATTCGATATGCTCAATCCCAGCGTCATGCGGTTTCCGGCGCGGAACGGCAAGCCTGTCGTGCTGTATAATCCCCATTGTTCTCCCCATCTGTCCTCCTGGTTCAAACATGGGCGGCAGGTGCTGGATTTCTTCATCGAGAACGAGGATTACGAGCTCATCTTCGCCCCGCATGTCATGCTGTTCGAACGTAGCTTCGTACTCACCATCGACAAGCTGCGCCTCAACCGGAGGGGCCATATCGATGTGCGGTACCTGAAGGCCCCGAACATTCGTATCGATTTGGGCAGCCGTGCCTGCACGGATATGAGTTACACGCTGATGGCCGATCTCTACCTGGGGGATGTCAGCAGCCAGGTCTATGAATTCCTGCTGCGGCCGCGTCCCTGTCTGTTCCTGAACAGCCAGGGTGTAGACTGGCGCAATGATCCCAACTACACGCAGTGGCAGGCGGGCCCTGTCATTGATAATCCGGCACAATTGGCCACGGGCCTGAAGCGCGCCTTCGAAAGTCATACGGGAGAATATCTTGCAGTACAGCAGCAGATGTTCGCCCGGAGTTTTGATCTGGATGATCGCCCCTCCTCCAGGCGGGCGGCTGAGGTTCTGATGCGGCTGACCGACCAGACAGCGGGCAGGGTTGGATCATCCAGAGCTACCGGATAACCCTGGTTATCACGATCCTGCTGCCCTTCTTCAATGAGGAAGGCTGGATCGGGGATGGCATCATCAGGATCATTGCGCGGGTCGGGCCGGCGATATAGCCTGAATCGCCGGCCCCGGATGCGTTGGCCTTGATGATTTCCTGTGTCCAGACTGGAATGCCGTCGCTCTGTGTGGGAGAGGCGAATTGGACGTGAAACAGGTTGGGGCGTCGCAGGGGACGCTGCGGCGGATTTTCGGCGGGCTGGGGCTGGTACTGGGGGGCAAGGCCGGGGCGGGGCTGATCAGCCTGGCCTATCTGGTTATCGCCACCCGCGCCCTGGGCCCGCATGATTATGGCGTGCTGGTGCTGATCCATGGTTATGTTACCACGGTCTGCGGCATCGTGGAATTTCCTGCCTGCCAGGCGGTGGTCCGCTATGGGGCGGAGGCGCGGCGTGATGAGGCCACGCACCGGCTGGCCCGCCTGCTGCGGTTCGGAGCCCGGGTGGAACTGCTGGGCGGGCTGACCGCCATCGTGATAGCGGCACTGTGCGCCCCGCTGATCGGTCCACGGCTGGGCTGGCCGGAAACGGCGCTCGTTTTCTCCATTCCTTACAGTCTGGCCGTGCTGGGCTCTGTGCGCTCCACCCCGGCCGGCTATCTGCAATTGATCAACCGATTCGATCTGCTGGGGCTGCATAACCTGGTCCAGCCGCTGGTACGGCTGACCGGCGCTGCTCTGGCGGCCGTGGCCCGCTGGGGGCTGACCGGCTTTCTGGTGGCCTGGTTGCTCGCGGCGCTGGCGGAATTCGCCGTGCTCTGGGCCCTTGGCCTCTGGTTCGCACACCGCCATCTGGGACGGGATTTGCGCTATCCGGAGCCGGGCAATGCGGTAGCGGACAATCCGGGCATCTGGCGCTTCCTGCTTATCAGCAATGCCGATGTGACCTTAAGCGAACTTGCCGGCCGGGCGGTGCCGCTGATTGTCGGCTGGGTGCTGGGGCCGACAGCGGCCGGCCTGTTCTCCGTGGCGCAACGGGCCACCGTGCTGATCACCCAGCCGGCCCAGATTCTGGGTGATACCGCCTATCCGGAAATGGCCCGCATGGTGGCCGGCGGACAGGGCGGCAGCGCCCTGCGCCACACACTGGTGCGCGTCACCGGCATCGCCCTGGCGGCCAGCCTGCCCATCATCGCCATTATCTGGTTATTCGCCCCGCAGATCGTCCGGTTGATCGCCGGGCCGGAATTTGCCGGAGCAACGGGGCTCATGGTGGTGCTGGTACTGGCCCGCGCACTGGCCCTGGCCGGCCCACCCGCCACGGCGGCGCTGACGGCACTGGGACGGCCCGGCTGGTCCATGTCCGCCAACCTGACCGCCAACCTGCTGTTCCTGCCCATCTTCCCGGTACTGCTGAATCTCCAGGGGCTGAATGGGGCTGGCACCCAGGCCATGGGACAGGCCGCCACCGTCAGCCTTCTGCTGTTGATCCTAACCTGGAAGCGGAGTGCGCAGATATGACCACCACCCTACGCATTGCCTATATCATTAATTCCGTGGAAGGCGGCGGGGCTGAGCTGGCCGTTCCCGCCCTCACCCGAGTGATGCGCGATGCCGGGGCGAGTGTGCGTGTCTTCGCCCTGACACGCCGGGATGGCCGCGCCCTGCCGCGGATGCAGGCGGCCGGGCTGGACCCGCTGGTACGCGAGGGCGGGTTGCAGGACCATTGGCAGGCATTGCGCTGGCTGCACCGGGAGGTGCGGGCCTGGGGTGCCACCCATCTCTGGACCTCGCTCAACCGCGCCAACACCATGGGTTTGCTGCTGGGGCCTTACCTGGGCCTGCCCGTCATCTGCTGGCAGCAAGCGGCTCATCTGAGACCCTGGATGCGCCGGCTGATGCGGCTGCTGCAATCACGGGCGGCGTTGTGGGTGGGGGATTCCGCCTACATCGCAGACCTGACGCGCCAACGGCTGGCGGTGCGAAAGGATCGGCTGATGACCTGGCCGATCTTCGCCGCCGATCCTGACCAGCCTGTCTCCGCCCCCTGGCAACCGGGGCAGACCCTGCAACTGGGCAGCCTGGGCCGGCTGCATCCAGAGAAGGGCTATGAAGAATTGATCAAGGCGCTGGCCCTCTTGCGCCGGCAAGGCTTCACCCCGCCCTGTCCCATTCGGCTGACCCTGGCCGGTGAGGGCAAGGAGCGGGCAAGGCTGGCGGCCCTGGCAGCCCGGGGCGGGGTGGCGGACATTGTGCTGCCCGGCTATATTGATCGGCCGCAGCACTTCCTGTCCGGGTTGCATCTCTATCTGCAGCCATCGCATTCCGAGGGGTTCTGCATCGCGGCCCACGAAGCGATGGTGGCGGGCCTGCCCGTGCTGGCCTCCGCCGTGGGGGAAATCCAGTTCAGCATCCGCGAGGGCATTACCGGCCACACGGTGCCGCCCCGCGATGTGCCCGCGCTGGCCGACCGGCTGGGCCGGATGCTGGCCGAACCGGGGCGGCTGCACACTATGGGCGCCGCCGCGCGAAGCCTTATCCTGGATCGTTTCTCCATCAGCCGCTTCAACGCGGCGGGTCAGGCAATCATGCGGCGGATCAGCGCAACCGGCGCCTGACCTCCAGCCACAGGCCGGCCAGGGAGCGGTCGATATATTTCACATCAATCAGGGTAACACCCCCGCCGCTGCTCAGGGTGTGAAACCCCTCCCGGTAACGCCCCGCCGATGCCGGCACCGGCAGAGGTGCGCCCGCATTGGCGGCAAACCCGGTCTCGTCCAGCCGGTCGATCCATAGGGGGCGCACAGCGCCGCCATAGGTGCGGCTGCAATCCTGCGTCGGCAACATGATCCGTCCATCGATCAGGGTTGCCGTACCGCCAGGGCGGGACGATGCCATGTCGATCCGCACCGGGTTGCCCGGATGCGGGAACCAGGGGCCTGTGATACGTTCGGCCCAGGCCACATGCAGATGACCCATCCGGGTTTCCCGCCGGTCGGCAGGGGAATAGAACAGCCACCAGCGCCCACCATGGGAAAACGGGGTGGCATCCACCGGCACCCGGTCCAGCTTGATTTCAACCTCCCGCACCCATTCATGTAGGCCGCTGCGCATCCGATAGAGATGCAGGGTGCCGGATCGGTGCGCCTCGGGCAGCATCCAGACGGCACCATCCGCCGCGAACACGATCGGGTAGGAGAGGTGCCAGGGCTCGGCCAGACATGGTCGCCGTTCCAATACCTGGAAATCAGCCCCCAGGGATAGCAGGTCGATGGTGCCGTGCCGAGTGCGGTAATCATAGGTTTCGGCGAACAGATGCAGATGCCCGTCCTGGCGCCAGGGAAAGGGATCAGCCAGGAAGTGGAAAGGTGGCTCTTCCGGCAGCCAATGCACCGGCACGTCCGCCACCCCCTGGGCCAGCACCTGTTCGACGGGTTGGTCGATGATACCGCATCTCCAGATATCCTTGCGGTGCGGCATAACTCTCCCCTTCCTGAATCGGTTTTATCCGGTCCTGTGCGTGATGCGGAGACGCAATTGCTTCACCCGGTGCCAGAGGCGGCGTATGGATGCGTTTCACCGATGATGATGTCGCGGACGCTCATGGCAGGCGATCATCGCTTGACAGCGGGAACAACATAGCATTCCATCGCCGCGAGAACCCTGGGCCCGGAACGGTTCGGCCAGTTCGCGCTGGTGCTGACCTATGCCCAGGCGGTGAACAATCCCGTGCAATTCAATTCCTGGCAAACCCTGATCCGCCCGGGCTGTTTTCAGGCGGGGTGATCGCCTTTCTGGTTGCCTGGGCGCTAGCCGAGCTGCTGTCCACCCTGGCGCTCTGGCTCGCCGCTGCCCACGAACTTGCGCGTCGCGATCTCGACCGCCGGCCGCGCGGTGGCTGGTTAAAGACGGTGGTACGGGAGAATCCGGGTATCTGGCGTTTCGCCTGGTTTGCCAACGCGGCGGCGACACTTGCGCTGGCCTGGCGCCAGGTCGGCACGCTGGCGGTGGGTATTGCGGCGAGTCCCGCCGCCGGCGGCTACCGGTCCTTAAGCCCGGCCCGGCAACGCATCAAGCACCTTCTCCTGGAGCTGATCCCGGTGGCGCTGGCCGGTATTCCGCCGCGGTGGACATCGCCGCGGTACCAACCCACTTCCGGATGCACGACAAGCTTCCCCCGGTCGCCGTGGCTGAGCGGTCAAGGTCTACCCGGAGAAAACTGGTGGATCCCGGTGGCAGGTGAAAATGCAGCTGGCGGAAGTCGAAGCGCCGGGCCATCACCCGCTGACCGCCGGCAGTCAGCTCATGAAGCCGCCGGCGGGCGGCGGCTTCAACTTGAGCCAGATCGTTCAGCAGGCGCGCCCGGAGCGGATTCAAATGGATGTAGGCTGCAAGCTGCTTCAGATAGGCGTCTTCCTGTAATTAAATGATTTTAGCGGATCTCTATTTTCTAAATCATGATGCCTTCGTAAAAAATCCGAATTGTCATCCCGGCCCGAGCGCAGCGAGGGATCTCTTCGTAGAACTAAATGTATAATAACAGCGGATGTTTTAAGATTCCTCGTCGCAAGCTCCTCGGAATGACAATGGCAGTTTTCGGCCTTTTTACGACGTTATCATACATGCCTGCCGACCTATATTGCACAATTCGTGAGCCAGAAGAGGATCCGCCGGCCCACTTTTCATTAGTTGGCCGGGCAGAGGGTGTTGGAGAATTTTCTCAAGGGCCTGAGCGGCCTTAATCAGCTTCGCAAGGTTAATCCCGGTATCTACGCCCATTTCTTCGAACATGAATACGACATCCTCCGTCGCAAGATTCCCGGCGGCCTGTGGAACGTTTGGACATCCACCTATGCCTCCGAGCGAGGTATCGAACATGTTTATACCTGCCAGGTAGCCAGCGTAAAGGTTTGCCATCGCCACTCCTCTGTTGTTGTGAAGATGCAGGCAAAGCGGGACGTCAGCAAGTTCTTGTTTGAAGAAGGAAACCATTTTCGAGATCTGCCTTGGATTGGCCATGCCGGTAGTATCGGCCAAGGAAATGCGATCTGCGCCGCATCCGACAAAATGACGAGCGATTTTTAACACATCTGCCTCAGGCACTCTGCCTTGGTATGGACAACCGAAAGAAACGGCAATCGCGCCCGCCACCGGCACACTTTTCTCTCGGGCCATTTCGAAGATCGCTTCGAGATCCGCAAGGGAATCGACGACGCTGCGGCGTACATTGGCCTGGTTATGAGCATCGGAGGCGGATACAAATACCAGCAAACGGTCCGCGCCGGCTTTGAGCGCGAGCTGGGCGCCTTTAATGTTGGGCACCATGATCTCGTGCTTCAACGGCCCGGAGCGATCTACACGGGCCATCAAATCGGCTGCATCCTTAAGCTGCGGAATTGCTTTTGGATTCACGAATGAGGTCGTTTCCAGGTATTCGACCCCGGCTTCTGAAAGGGCTTGAATCAGCAATAGTTTGTCTTCGGTGGAGACAAAAGCTTTCTCAGACTGCAATCCGTCTCGCAGGGCTACTTCTCTGATAATCACCTTGGATGCGACGTCCATTTGCATTTTTGCACCATTATCATTGAAGGATCCTTACCAAGTCTACCGCTTTGAAGGATACTCGGTCAACATTGTTGAATTTCACAATACTCTGGTGTCCCGGTTTCTGATTAATCCAGGTCGAAAGCGGGTTCTCCCTGCAGGCGTAGCCGGCGCGTGGGCGTTTTCCGGCCCCATGGAGGGGTTCGTGCGACAGGCTCTTGGTTATAAATAGAACCAGTTCAAGGCCGTGGAATCTTCGTACTTTATTTCCCCCGTTTTTCCTATGGGCTCCTCGATGGTCATCCGTTCGACCGCATCGTCCTCCGGCCGCATCTTGGCCAGGAATCTGTTGCCGTCTTCGTCTCTTCCTATCACAATCACCCCGCTTGCCCTGGCGCTACGGTCATAGGAAATGGAGTATGTTTCCAACACCCCCTTGCCAGAGGCGCGGTCGACAACGTTAACCCGGGGGTATCGCTTGGCCTTCTTTTTCGGATCGTGGGGCGTCAATCCGGTGTCGCCCGGGGAAGCGCTGTACAGTCCCACGGAGTGCTTGCTGATAAACCAGCTTAACGCCTGCACCAAGCCGTAGGCCCCTGGATTGCGGCGCAGTAGCTCCACCATGCTGGATATGGCGTGTAGGGCATAGTTATTCCCGGGTCCGCCGAAGTATGGCATGCCACCCGTGACGGTAAGGGGCCTCGGATCGTCAGGCTTGATGCCCAGCATCTCCCTGGCGATACGCGGAGCGCACGGAAAACAGCTGTAGAAGTCGAGGTACTCGACCTCGTCCAGCGATATTGAGGCCTGGCCCAGGGCGCCTTCAACCGCGTCGGCCAGCGAAGGGCTGGCCCACAGGTGGGGACGTTCCGTCACGTGGAAGACGTCCTCCGCATCACCGTAACCTCTTAAAAAAACTATTTTATCCTTGGGTATGCCGCATTCCTCCGCCGTCTCCAGGTCGCTCATCAAAACCGCCGCCGCCTGATTCACGCTCATGTTGGAACACATCGACTTGGTGTAAGGGTAGACCACCATGCGGTTCTCGGATGTCACCTCGGCGATCTCCTCGGCGCTCATGGCTTTTCTGGTCCAGGAGAAGGGATTGTTGGAGGCGATCGTCGACATATCGGCGCAGAAGGAGGAGAGCTCGTGACAGTGATCGGCCAGAGTCTTGTTCCAATGGGCCCGCAGGGCGTTCTCAAACAGAGCGTATATAGCCGCCGGCCAGCCCAATCCGTATCGAACCTCGATGTCGGTGAGGGGCATCCTGATGTCTCCCACGAAACGTTTCCGCCTGGACGAAGCATCACCGCGATAATAATCGTCGAGAACGTTGGCCATGGGCTGAATCTTTTCACGGGTGTAGAACGCCTCGGCACCACAGATAAGCACCCACTGTGATTGTCCCGAGAGGATCCTCTCGGCCGCGCGGTTCACGAACCACTGGGGCGCCGTGGCTCCGATAGCGGTATAGCCCGTCTCCGAGGGTCGGATTCCCAGTGTATCGGATAGGTCCTGCGCTGGAGCCTCCAGGTCTCGCGAGATGCAGTTGACTATGTAGAGCGTATCCACCCTGTTGAGATTATCCAGGGACGCGTCCCTTCCGGCTGCCCGTGCCGCTTCGGCCATCATATCGATGGGGTTGAGCTGCTGCGCGGTCGTCTCGCGATACACCGACTGCGCCACCCCGACCAGAACCGGCATCTTGCTCTTCAACATAAATCCATCCTTCCTTTACTCATAGGTTAGGTACCCTTTCTCGCTAAACCAGTTCCACCATCCATCCCTCGTCCTCACCCCGGCATATCACCTTTCCTTCCATCTCCAGCTTGTCCAGGTGGCACTGCAGCATTTGGGGGGCGGGGAAGACGGTTATCAAGGAATTTTTGAATACCCTTGTTACCAGGTCGGGAAAGGATACGGGCCCCGAGACAAGCTCATTTAAAATCCTCTCCTCGCGGCGCAGTATGGCTGCCCTGGTTTTCTCGATCTCGTTATGGGGTTCCTTGCTCGGTCTCCCGTGGGAGGGGAGGAGCAGCCTTGCGGGAAGCTGCGAGAGCCGGTCCAGGCCGTTCAGGAATTCCGTAACTCCGCCGGAAGAAGGGGAATACCAGGTTACGACGTCCCCCACGGCATCAGCGCTGAAGAGGATTCCGTGGTCCCTGTCGAAGAGGGAAACCATGCCCTGGGCATGGCCTGGGATCACGATCACCTGGAAGGAGAAATCACCCAGGACGAACTCCCCTTCCGTAGGGATCTCGTCGGTGGCCGTAAAACCGGCCATGGCACAGGAGACATTACTGAAGTACTCGATGATATCCATCTCCTGTGGAGCCGCGGGGCCCAACCCATAGCGGGAAGGTAGTGTTACATCGAAGGTACGGTTAAGCCGCGAGGGCTCGGCGGCCAGAGGTATCTCCACCGGATGAAGGAAAATGCGGGGGCTTATCTCCTGCAGGAGGTAGCGCATAGCGCCCACATGGTCGGGATGGGCGTGAGTAAGAACCACGGTGTGAACGTCCTCGATGCGTAAGCCCTGTACCGCCACGAAATTCTTGACCTTCTGGTAGGCCTGCTCCTGGCCGCAGCCCACATCCACCAGGATAGCTCCATCCTCGTCACGAATAAGCAGTATATTTGCGGAGGCCGGCCAAATAGCCTCCTCTATCTGAAGAAAATGCATACCTTCAGGCAACACAATGCGCCCCCTCTCATATTCGATGCCATCTCTTAGACAAATCATCACGGAAGACCTATCGACACTGGTTTACGGTCATAATTACGGCTCGCATTATTGAGTATTCCCTGAATCCGTGAGGTGTGGTTGAGCGAGCTGAGTTGCGGGCATGGCGACTCCATTTTGAGCGGCCGACGAGGCCCTGTTTCAGCCGGTTCCTCGGATCATCGACTTTCGAGTGGCGGAAAAGAGCTCATGACGGTGCTCTTTCAGCCGTTTATAGATCAACTCCTGGATCACGGTCTTTACGCGACGCCGCACGGCCCGATGCCGTACGGGCGGAAAATGGGCCAGGAGCGCGTGCGGTTCGGAGGGGATACCGACTTGAGGGACCCGGAAACGCGACAACGACCGGCGATCGGCACAAGCGGCACACTCCATGTGTGCCGCACCGATCGCGGATGTCATTGCCAGCGGAAACGGAGCGTGAGTCGGAGGCTCCTCTCCGAACCGTTGATTTCCCAAACTATACCAAAAGCGTTGTTTTAGGGACAATATATTCCGATGATTTTCGGACACTGTTGACCGGTGTTCACAGCAAAGCCATCATAGCTGCATCAACACCCGGATGAGGCGATTCAGCACGCAAGGATCGAAGTCTCGGTGGATCTCGATTCGATGCCGACCATTAACCACCAGGCTGAGGGCCGGTCCGCCGCAAAGTATGGCCCTTTCTGATTTCGGTACCGGCCATTCCACCAGGCACGTGGTGGAGTCGGCCATCCTGGATCGTTGCTCCTTTCTCCTGTACCTGAAGCAATAGAGTTTCAGATCCTGCTGACGGCAGTACTTTTTGAGTGAGCCCGCTCGCCTCCCAGCGCCTCATGTGCTCCAACCAAAACCTTCGCTTTTCCTATCGCACTCCAAGGGCTGAATGCCGCATCGCTGACATCTTTTCCTCTGGAGGTCGGCTTCCCGTAGTCGGTGGAGCGAAAAAAGATCGGGTTCGCTGAACGCTCACGTGTTGACTGACTGATTTGATAGAAAAGACCCGCAACCCTCTTTTTCTCGCCTCTTCATCATTTCTTCATTTTCCTCCGTTACATTCCCACCCAAGGACGGATCGGATCAGGAGACCCCTTTCCGATGCGCCATATAAAACGGTTTGAAGCTCGATAGAAGAAAGAGATTATGCGGACAACCTTTCTGCCGTTTTCCAAGCCGTCCATCAGCGAAGCCGAAATCGAGGCGGTGGCCGAGGTTCTACGTTCCGGATGGATCACCACCGGCCCCAAGGCCGCCGAATTTGAAGAGGCCTTTAAGGCATACTGCAATGCCGAAGGGGCAGTGGCGCTATGTTCCGGTACGGCCGGCATGCATCTTCTGTTGGCGGCCATGGGTATCGGTCCCGGAGACGAGGTGATCACCCCCTCCATGACCTGGGTCTCCACGGTGAATCTCATCACGCTCGCCGGAGCCACGCCGGTTTTTGCCGATATCGAACGCGAGACGCTATTGGTTTCGGCAGAAACCGTTGAACCGCTCATTACCGAACGCACCAGGCTGATCATCCCGGTGCATTTTGCAGGCGCCGCGGTGGATATGGACCCGTTGCGGCAACTGTCTTCGGCCAAAAACATTCCTTTGGTTGAGGACGCGGCCCATGCCGTCGGCACACAATACCGGGGGGAACGGATCGGCCGGCGGGGAACCGCCATCTTTTCGTTTCACCCCATCAAAAACATGACCTGCGGCGAAGGCGGGATGTTTTGTTCGGACGACCCTGGTCTTATCGAGCATATCCGGAGGTTGAAGTTTCACGGGCTTGCCAAAGACGCCTATGACCGCAACACGCAGGGGCGTTCTCCGCAGGCAGAGGTCCAGGAACCTGGATTCAAATACAATTTGACCGACATGGCGGCCGTCCTTGCCTTGGGACAATTACGCCGGCTGGACGAGTTCAATCGAAAACGGGCGCTTCTGGCGCATCGTTACCGGGAATTGTTGGCAAATATCGATGAAATCATGCCTCTCGCCGTTCCTTCCTATCCCATGCGCCACGCGTGGCACCTGTTTGTTGTCCGTCTGGACACAAAGCGGGTGGGTATGGACCGGGAAACCTTCATGGCGGAACTAAAAAAGCGCAATATCGGTACGGGTATCCATTTTAAGGCAGTGCACAGGCAGAAATATTACCACGAGACATTGCAGCTGCCTGAAGGCGCGCTGCCGAACACGGAGTGGAATTCGGATCGGATCTTTTCGCTCCCCTTGTTTCCGGACATGACCTTGAACGATGTGGATGAAGTTGTTGCGGCCATCAAGGAGGTGATCGCATGAATGCCGCGCCGGATCTTTCCGTGGTCATTCCGGTCTATAACGAAAAGGAGAATCTGCCGGAGCTTATTGACCGCTGTCTGGCCGCCTGCCGAAGAACCGGGCGCGATTTTGAAATCATCCTGGTGGATGACGGCAGCAGGGACGGCTCCCGTGATCTCATTCTCCAGGCCGCTGATCAACACATTGAAGTCGTCGGCGTGGTATTGAACCGCAATTACGGCCAGCATGCGGCGGTTTTTGCCGGGCTAGAGCAGAGCAGGGGCCATATCGTCGTCACGCTCGATGCGGATCTTCAGAATCCTCCCGAAGAAATCCCCAGACTGGTTGCTGAAATGGATCGCGGTGTGGATGTCGTGGGCACCGTGCGCGAAAATCGGCAGGACTCCCTATTCCGCCGCACAGCATCGGCCCTGGTCAACCGGCTCGTCCGGCGGACCACCGGGGTCATGATGCATGACTACGGCTGCATGCTCAGGGCTTACCGGCGGCGGGTCGTCGAGGCCATGCTCCAGTGCCGGGAACGCTCCACTTTTATTCCGATCCTGGCCAACAGTTTCGCAGGCAGCACCGCCGAAATACCCGTCAAACATGCCTTGCGGGAAAATGGTGAATCCAAGTACAGCTTCCTTAAACTGATTTCGCTTCAGTTCGATCTGCTCACATCCATGTCCACCTTTCCCCTGCGCTTGCTTTTATTGCTGGGGTTGCTCATCGCGGCCAGCGGCATCGGCTTCGGCGTCCTTCTGATGGTGTTGCGATTTGCCTACGGCTCTCAGTGGGCTGCCGAGGGTATATTTACACTGTTTGCGGTGCTCTTTGTCTTTATCGGGACGCAGTTTATCGGAATGGGGCTTCTCGGTGAATACATCGGACGCATCTATGACGATGTTCGCAGAAGGCCTCGCTTTTTTATACATGAAATCCGCGGCAACTCCATCGATGATTGCGGCGACCTACCCTATTCTGGTCTCCATATGATGGTCGCAAGTCGAGCAAATCAACAACGTTGAATTTATTTAGGAAAAGTTTATGAAAACAATTGTATTGGCTTATCACAATATCGGATGCGTCGGCATCAGAGCGCTTCTGGCGCATGGCTATGATATCCAGGCGGTCTTTACCCATAAGGACGATCCGAATGAAAATGCCTGGTTCGAGTCAGTGGCGGAATTGGCGGCCGCGAATGATATTCCGGTCTACGCGCCGGAAGACATCAACCATCCCCTCTGGGTTGAACGCATCATGGAATTGGCGCCGGACGTCATTTTTTCTTTTTATTACCGCAAGATGGTTGGCGATGAGATCCTCGCCGTTCCCTCGAAGGGCTGTCTGAACCTTCACGGCTCGCTTCTGCCCCGTTACCGGGGTCGCTGTCCGGTGAACTGGGTGTTGATCCATGGAGAAAAAGAAACCGGGGTCACCCTGCATTACATGACGCCACGGCCGGATGACGGTGACATCGTCGGACAACAGCGAGTGGCCATTGAAGAAAGCGACACAGCCTTGACCCTGCATGCGAAGCTTGCCGGTGCAGCAGGAGAAATGCTCGATGTCCTGTTGCCGAAAATCCGAAAAAACGAGGCTGACCGTGTCCCACAGGACAAAACCTTGGCAAGCTGTTTCGGCGGGCGCGGACCGCAGGACGGATTGATTGACTGGACCCAAAACGCGACCACGGTCCGAAACCTTGTACGGGCGGTGACCCGCCCCTATCCAGGTGCTTTTTCCTTTCTGGGAAACCGCAAGTGCATTTTCTGGGACGTTGCGACAACGGCGGCAGCGCCGGGGGCCTATCCAGGCGGCGTTATGTCGACAGATCCTCTGCGAATCGCCTGTGGCGACGGCGCCGTGGAGGTTCGCTACGGGCAGAGTGAAAACGGCGTTTACATGAGCGGCCGGCAACTCGCGCAGGAACTCAACCTGGCTGTCGGCATGCGATTCAATGGCAAGACCGAGACGGTAACAGAGGAACACCGCAAAAAGCACGTCCTGATCCTTGGCGTCAACGGCTTTATCGGGAATCACTTGAGTGAGCGGCTGTTGGAAAGCGGCCGCTATGCGGTCCACGGTATGGACCTGTGTTCGACCGGCATCGGACATTTGTTGGGGCATCCCGATTTTCATTTTACGGAAGGGGATATTTCGATCATGCGGGAATGGATCGAGTATCATGTGCGCAAATGCGACATTGTCCTTCCGCTGGTGGCCGTCGCCACCCCGATTGAGTATGTCCGCAATCCGTTGCGGGTATTCGAGCTGGATTTCGAAGAGAATTTGCGTGTCGTACGGTATTGCGTCAAGTATGGGAAACGCCTGATATTTCCTTCCACCTCGGAAGTCTATGGCATGTGCACGGATGATGAATTTGACGAGCAGCGCTCAAACCTTGTTCTTGGCCCGATCCATAAACAGCGCTGGATCTATTCATGCAGTAAGCAGATGTTGGATCGAGTGATCTGGGCATACGGCAAGAGTCAGGGGCTTCAATTCACCCTTTTCCGACCTTTCAACTGGATAGGGCCGAAACTGGACTCCTTGGCGTCCGCCCGGATCGGTAGTTCACGCGTGATCACCCAGTTCATCCTGAATCTGGTGGAAGGAACTCCGATCCGCCTGGTGGACGGCGGCAGGCAGAAACGTTGTTTTACCGACTTCAGGGACGGCATCGAATGCCTCTTCAGGATTATCGAAAACAAGAACGACCAGTGCAATGGGCACATCTTCAATATCGGAAATCCAAACAACGAATGCAGTATAGCCGCTCTTGCCGATATGCTTCGGGGAAAATTTGACGGTCATCCACTTCGGCATCGTTTCCCTCCGGCTGCCGGAATTCAACGCATCGAGGCCCGAGCCTATTATGGGTCGGGCTATCAGGACGTTCAGCATCGGCGACCGTCGATCCGCGAGGCTCAGACGATTTTAGGGTGGACGCCGAACGTGCCTTTTGAGCAGTCCGTTGAAGAAACGCTGGATTATTTTCTCAAATCGGCGGTGGAATGCGCAGCGGAGGCATCATGTGCCATGTCGGCCTGCGAGTAGATGTCGATACGTTGCGGGGCACTCGAATCGGGGTCCCGAACCTGGTCGACATTTTGGCCCGGCACCAAATCCGGGCCAGCTTCTTTTTTTCAGTGGGTCCGGACAATATGGGTCGGCATCTCCGGCGTTTGATGCGGCCCGCCTTTCTGCTCAAGATGTTCAGAACGCGGGCGGTCAGTCTGTACGGCTGGGATATTCTCTTGCGGGGCACCCTGTGGCCCGGAGCAGTAATCGGTAAGCGCTGTTCCGGCCCGATTCGTCAGGTTATGGAGGCGGGGCATGAGGTCGGTCTCCACGCCTGGGACCATCACCGCTGGCAGACGGCGATCGAAAAAATGGATAAGGCGGAAATAATCGCTGACATCCGTAAGGGCTTGGAATTACTGACGGATATCCTGGGACACGCCCCGGAATGTTTCGCGGCCCCTGCCTGGAGGGTGACACCTGAAGCGCTATTGGCGTTGGAGCAATTCCCTTTTCGGTTTGAATCCGATTGTCGCGGTCGTTCGCTTTTTTATCCGCTGATAAACAACCGGCCGTCCCGTCATGTTCAGGTCCCGACCACGCTGCCGACTTACGAAGAGCTCGTCGGCCGCCAATGCACACCGAAAACTTATAACGACCAGCTGTTGAATATGATTCGTCCCGACCAGCTCAATGTCCTGACCATCCACGCCGAAGTGGAGGGTGGCGCCTGTCTGGAATTGTTCCGGGATTTTCTGTTCAAGGCACAACAGCGGGATATCGCCTTCGCGCCTCTTGGCGAAATTCTTCGTGAAACCGGAAAAGCAGAGAAATCAAGGATGGTTAGAGGCACTCTCGCCGGCAGGGACGGATGGGTTGCCTGCCAGGATGGCACGGATAGCATGCAAATTCACGATAAGGTCAGCAAACGATGAGCACATTGAATAAACGCTACATTCTATTACTTCTGGCATTTTTTTTACTGGCGTACATTCTTCCCCTGGGGGTGCATGACCTGGTTGTTCCGGATGAAACGCGCTACGCAGAAATTCCCCGAGAAATGATTGCCAGCGGCGAATGGATATCGCCCCAACTCAACGGTCTGCGCTACTTTGAAAAACCGGTGCTGGGCTATTGGGTTCAAGCAGGCTCACTTCTTTTGTTCGGGGAAAACAACTTTGCCGTACGCCTACCTTCCGCCCTATCCGTGGGTTTGTCAGGCTTGTTGATATATGTATTGGTATGGCGGAATTCCCGTCGTGAAGATGAAGACGGCGGTTTTCCTGCTATTCTAGCCACTCTTGTTTTTTTATCCTGTTTTGAGGTGTTCGGGGTGGGAAACACCGCCGTGTTGGACAGCCTGTTCTCATTCTTTCTTACGGCGACCGTTACCGCTTTCTATTTTGCCACGGAGTCACCGCCAGGGTCGGGGCGGGAAAGAGGCTTCCTGTTTCTCGCCGGTCTGAGTTGCGGCCTGTCCTTTCTGACCAAGGGGTTCCTCGGATTCGCCGTGCCGGTTCTGGCGGTAGCGCCCTATCTGGTTTTGCAGCGCCGGTATGCCGATTTGTTGCGCATGAGCCGGCTGCCGATTCTCACCGCGATTTTAGTTTCGTTGCCATGGAGTATCGCAATCCACCTTCGGGAACCTGATTTCTGGCGTTTCTTTTTCTGGAACGAGCATATCCGCCGGTTTATGGCCGACAATGCTCAACATAAAGAGTCGTTCTGGTTTTTCTTTATGACGGCGCCGGGCATGTTTTTCCCGTGGGTGTTTATGGTGCCCGCAGCCGTACTAGGAATAAAAACCCGATTGTTTGAACAGGGGGCGCCGGGCCGGTTGTTAAAATTTTGTCTATGTTGGCTGGTGCTGCCGTTTTTGTTCTTTTCCCTTTCGAACGGGAAACTCTTAACCTACATACTTCCCTGTTTCCCGCCGTTTGCCATTCTCATCGCTTTTGGGTTGTTGCATGTGCTAAAGCAAGATACGCGGAACAGGGTGTTCCAGGGGGGATTGTTTTCAACACCGTTCTCTTGGGTCTCATTTTAGTAGCTTTTTTGTATGTTCAACTTTTTGGTTTCAACGGGTTCCGACCATACAGCCAGGCATGGAAAGCCGTGATGGTCGTCAATGGCTTGGCGTACTCTGTACTGTTTCTCGTTTGGGCTCTCAGGAGCCGGACAATGGTCAACAAAACTCTCTTACTCGGTCTCTCGCCGCTTCTTCTATTCTTTGTTGTTCACTTTACCATTCCGGACTTGACCAGTGAGGTGAAGTCGCCCGGACCTTTTTTGGAACAATACGCCCGAGGTATTGATAGCAAAGATATTGTCATTTCCGATGCATATTCAATCAGGGCAGTGGGCTGGTATCTGAAACGAAGCGATGTTTACTTACTGGGTGGAACGGGTGAGCTTGATTACGGGTTGAAACATAAAGATGCGGCCGGCAGATTGCTTGATATGCAAACTGCGGTCGACTTGATTCAGAAAAATCGGGGCAGGACTGTACTGATTGCCAGGGTGAAACATATCGCCCGATGGCGGGATCAGCTCCCCCAGCCTGTTTTCCAGGATCAGAGTGGTCCTAAAGGCTATGTTCTGTGGAGCTTTTGATATTGGCTCAAAAGGTTTGAAGGGCATCGGCAGCCCTACGGGTCATATGTTGTTGGCCACCTCACTGATCTAATTGGGTGCGGATCTTTTAGAACGACATCCAGGGTGGACCCTCTGAGGTAGATCCAGATGGCCTTGAAGCAGCAAGCGCATCAGCTCCGTTTCTCCTCGTTCCCAAGCTCTGGCTTGGGAACGGCCTCACCGAAGCTGGAGCTTCTGCACAGTTGTGTTCCCAAGCTGGAGCTTGGGAACAAGAAACAAAAGATCTGCACCCGATCTAATTGAGATCATCTATGGGATACACTATGTGTGAATGACGTGAGTCGGTCTTACTCGTGTGTATAAGACTGGCAATAGCGGTTAGAGGAGAAGGATGATCATGGCCAGATATCTTCCTCTCATTGTACTTGGAGTGCTGCTCAACGCTTCGGCTCAGTTGGTCCTTAAGCAGGGAATGCGTCAAATCGGTTATTTTGACTTCGGTTTGCAAAACTGCGGCCGCATTTTTTTGGCGGTGGCGTTAAATCACTTTATATTGATCGGGTTGGGGTGTTATGTCGTCAGCGTGGCGGTCTGGCTGCTTGTGCTTTCCAGGGTTGAGGTGAGCTATGCCTATCCGCTTCTTTCTATCGGCTATATCGTCACGGCTTTTGCCGGTCAAATGTTTTTCAATGAGGGGATCGGCCTTACCCGCTGGGCTGGCATTATTGTCATATGCGCTGGTGTTTGGCTTATTACCCGTTCAGCATGAAGGAGGACATCACGCAAACGGGCTAAGGCGTCAATATTGAGATGAAGGATATTTTGGAGGCTCTAAGTTGTGAAAATTCTGGTCGTTGACGATAATCTTTCGTTGCTGGACCAGATCCGGCAAATTCTCGAAAACCAGCGCTACATCGTGGAGACGGCAACAGATGGAGAGAAGGCGCTGAATAAGCTGTTTGATAACCCTTTCGATGCGATAATCCTCGACATCATGATGCCGAAAATTGACGGGCTGACGGTTTTGGAAGAAGTGCGAAAGGCAGGGATTGATGTGCCCGTGCTAATGCTCACCGCCAAAGGCGATGTGGAAGACAGAGTGAAGGGACTCGATCTCGGCGCGGACGATTACCTGGCGAAACCGTTTTCACTGGACGAATTGGTGGCCCGCCTGCGTGCACTGCTTAGAAGAGCAGGAGGGCAGTGTGAATCCGTCTTACAGGTTCATGATTTACAGTTGGACACGAAAAGCCGCAAGGTCACCAAAAGCGGAAACCCGATCGAGCTGACTCCAAGAGAGTTCTCCATTCTCGAGTTTCTTTTGCACAACAAAAACAGGGCCGTATCCCGTTTCAGCTTGGCCGAACATGTGTGGGGAGACGATTTCGATCCGTTCAGCATGTCAAATTTCATGGACGTCCATATCAAGAATCTTCGTCAAAAGATCGGAGATTCAGGCGAACGGAAGATTATCCGAACCATCCGCGGCGTAGGATATATCATCGGAGACACTGAATGATCACCGTCAAGACAAGGATCACCTTCTTCATTGTCGGAGCCGGTTTTTTATCAAGTTTATTATTTTCCGTTGTCGTGTTCTACGAATCGATAGAACAACCTTTCGAGCTTCTGGACACCCTACTGAAAGAGGAAGCATATCGAACAGCGGCCATGCTTGTGAAAGCGCAAAAAGAATCAAATTCAATGCTTCTGGATTCTGCATCTCGGGAAATGAGTCGGTATTGGATTGAAATTTACGATGGCGGTACCCGCAAAACAATTTTTCAGTCCGATCTGGCAAAATCGGTAAAGTTGCCTCTGGTGAATCCGGGTTCTCGTGCTATCGTACGCCCCCTTGTTTCTGAGGCAGAAATCAAGTCGGCCCAGTCCGGAAACAAAAATTCATCCTTTCGGGTAAGGACCCTGTCAATCGAATTGGAAGGGCGATCGTTCATTGTCCAGATCGCACGGCCCATGGAAGAACTGAACGAAGAGATTTGGGAGTTGGTTTTCGGGATTTTGGCCGGGCTGGTTTTTTCCACAGTGGGATTGATCGCTATAAGCCATGTTATGGCCGGTAGAATTCTGCGGCCGATTGGTGACATGAAAAACTTGGCTCAGGATATCAGCGAAAATAACCTTGAGCAGCGAATACCGCCTGGAGAAGGGCGGGATGAATTCAGTGAACTTGCCAGAACCATCAACCAGATGTTGGATCGGCTGCAATATTCTTTTGCAAGGCAAAGGAATTTCCTGTTTGATACATCGCATGAACTGAAAACGCCCCTCACCACCATACGGCTCGCCGTCGATGAAATTGTTTCCCATGGCGACGGGAATCTACCCCCTCTTATCAGGAACAACCTCTTCAGACTAAAAAACCAGGTGTTGCGGATGGAGCGACTGGTCAAGGATCTACTGAACCTGTCTTCCTTGGAAACATTGTCCAGTATCGATCCAAAACCGGTCCAAATAAGCGAGTTGTTGTCATCCTTGGTCGGGGAATATAAATTCCTGGCGGATTCCCGTAACATCAAAATGGACTTTCGCCTTCCCAATGGGCTCGTCATCCAGGGAGATGAGCAAAAACTGCACCGCGCACTATCGAATATTTTGGATAATGCCATCAAGTATAACGTGGATGGAGGACAGATTGCGCTGAGGGGCGACTTCTCTGCTGCCGGACTGACGGTAACAATCGCCAATACAGGTCCAGGTGTTGCCGACGCGGATATCCCCAGGGTGTTTGACCAATTTTACCGGGTTGAAAAATCCCGATCAATTGAGCACGGTGGCTCCGGCCTCGGGTTAAGCATCGTCAAAAGGATCGTCGAACTTCATGGTGGCGATGTAACATTTGAAAGCGAACAAGGTGGATGGACTCAAGTGACCGTCAGTTTGCCTCGGTACCGGGAGAGAATTCCGGCATGAGTACTATGGGGAAGTGCAAGTCCCAGTGGAGACAATTCTTTCCCCTCGTTCCCAAGCTCTGGCTTGGGAACGGCTTCATAGGAATCGAAGCTGGAGCTTCTGCACAGTTGTGTTCCCAAGCTGGAGCTTGGGAACAAGGTAAGGTAGATGCTGGAGCTTGGGAACAAGCTGGATTTCCCCTCCCCTTGTGGGAGGTGATTAAGGGGAGGGGAATGTAACTGATTGACATACGTTAATTTTCTCACCCTCACCCCAACCCTCTCCCATCAAGGGAGAGGGTGATTTTTTTGACGTTCGTTAACCTTTTTGGCTAAGGTCTCCAATTTAGGATGTAACAGGTATGTAATGAGCACGTAAGCGAAAAAGGGGTTATGGCACATTGGGCCATAACCCCTTTGTTTTTCTGGCGCGCCCGGCAGGATTCGAACCTGCGACCTACGGATTCGTAGTCCGGCACTCTATCCAGCTGAGCTACGGGCGCATGTGTCATTCGGGAGCCGGTTTATAGCACCCGGCGGTGCAACGGGCAAGGAAAAAATGGGAATCTCCGGGACATACGAGCCTTCAGCGGCGTTCGTATTCCCGTTCCAGTCCCCAGGCGCGAAGTTCCGCCAGCATCCCGTGCGCGGTGAGATCGTGCTGGATGGGCGTGATGGAGATAAAGCCCTCGTTCAGGGCTCGGGCGTCGGCGTCCAGGTTTTCCTCGGTTCCCACCAGCTGGCTCGTCAGCCAGTAATACTCACGGTTTCGCGGGTCCACCCGCCGGTCGTAACTTTCCTGAAGGCGCAGTTCTCCCTGGTGTGTCACCCGCACGCCGCGAATCCCTTCGGGATGCATGTTGGGAACGTTGATGTTCAGGCTGACCCCGGGGGGAAGTCCGTTCGCTCCGATGGCATCGACCACCTGCATCACGATGTCCGCGGCCGCCCGGAAGTCGGTGGGCTGGAAGGAATCGATGGAAACCGCCACCGCAGGAAGTCCGAGGAGGGCCCCTTCGGTCGCCGCCGAAACAGTCCCCGAATAGAGGACATTGATCCCCACGTTGGCCCCCAGGTTGATGCCCGAAACCACCACATCCGGCAGTGGCTTCACCAGTTCACGCACGGCCAGCTTCACGCAGTCGGCCGGCGTGCCGCTGCAGGCATGGCCGAAAAACCGGCCGTTTCGCTTCACGGGCTTCACCCGGAGGGGGTCCAGGAAGGTGATGGCGTGCCCGACCGCGCTCTGTTCCGTCTCGGGGGCCACCACGAACACCTCGTGGACTGCGTTCAAGGCTTCGTATAGGGCTTCGATCCCCTTGGAAAATATCCCATCGTCGTTGGTAAGAAGAACCCGCATCTTCTGCGACCTAACGCGCTCCCTTCAGGAAATGCTTGGCGGCTTCGATCCCTGTTTCCAGCGCCTTGCGGTTGAGGTCTTCCGTGTCCGGCGGCACGCGCTGGAGCACCGCCGCTTCCATGCTGCTCAAAGACACCGCGCGCGTGAGCACGGCCAAGGCTCCCAGCGCCACGATGTTGGCCACCATCTCTTTCCCCAGTTCGCTTCGCGCGATCTGGGTAAAAGGGATGGAAATCGCCTTGGTGGTCGGCAATTGCTTCACGAAGGTGGAATCCACCACCAGCATGCCTTCCGGCTTAAGATCGAAGAAATATGCATCACAGGACTTCTGGTTCATGGCGAGCAGTATATCCGGCTTGATGGCCTTGGGATAGTCGATTTCCTGGTCGCTGATGACAACCTCGGCCTTGCTCGCCCCGCCCCGGGCTTCCGGACCGTAGCTCTGAGTCTGGCACACGTATTTCCCGTCGTGCACGCCGGCCGCCTCGGCGAGGATGATCCCCGCCATGATGATACCCTGGCCGCCGGAGCCGCTCAGTCGGATTTCGTATCGATTCGGCATGTTCGGATCCTTTTGGAAAGCCCCGCCCCTCAGCGCGCCTTCGCCATGCGGGCTTTGGCCGTTTCGCGGATCTTCTGGTATTCCTGGGTGTAGATGGGCAGATCCCGGTCCACCAGGATGCCGATGGTGAACTTCCCTTCCAGCTCTTCCGGCGTCATCTTCTGGGCCTTTTCCACCCGGACGGCCGTTTCCTTCTGCCAGCGGAGCATCTCCACGGGGCCTCCCAGGTTGTTGCGCCGGCCGTACTGGGTGTGGCAGTGGGTTACCACTTCCACCACGGCGAAACCGCGCTTTCGGATGGCCTTTTCGATGAGCCCGTCCAGCATGTTTGCATGGTAGACCGTTCCGCGCGCCACCATGCTGGCCCCGGCTGTGACCGCCAGTTCCGCGATGGAAAAGGAGTGCTCGATGTTCCGGTAGATGGCCGTGGTGGCGAGGGCGCCGTACGGGGTAGTGGGTGAATACTGGCCGCCGGTCATCCCGTAGATGTTGTTGTTGAGGATGATTGCGGTGAGGTTCAGGTTTCGGCGGGCCGCGTGGATGAAGTGGTTTCCGCCGATGGCCGTGGCGTCGCCGTCGCCCATGATGACGATGACCTGGAGGCTGGGATTGGCGAGCTTCACACCCGTCGCGAAGGTGAGAGCCCGGCCGTGAGTGGTGTGAAGGGTGTTGAAGTCCACGTACACTGGAAGCCGCCCCGAACAGCCGATGCCCGACACCAAGACCACCTCGTCTTTGGTAAGGCCCGTCTTGTCGATGGCCCGGATGAGGGATCCCAGAACGATCCCGTTGCCGCATCCCGGGCACCACACGTGGGGAAACTTCTTCTCGTGGCGCAGGTACTTGTGAATGAGCTTGGTGATTTCAGCCATGGTTTCCTCGCCGTCTTGCCGCCGCTCACATCTTGATGAGCCGGACAAGGATTTCATCCGGCGTGATGAGGGTGCCGTCGATGCGGTTGAGGGTTTCCACTCGCGTCATGCCCTGATTGATGCGTTTCACTTCGCGGGAGACCTGGCCCATGTTGAGTTCCGGAACGAGGACGGCTTTTACGCGCCGCAGATACGGTTCCATGATCTGCCGCGGAAACGGCCAGAGGGTGATGAGCTGAATCAGGCCCGCCTTGACGCCCCTTTCGCGCGCTTCGCGCACGGCGCGCCGTGCCGAGCGGGCCACCGAGCCGTAGGCGACCACCAGGTGGTCCGCGTCGTCGGTGAGTTCCTCTTTCACCATGAGGATGTCGAAGAAGTACTGGTTGATCTTTCGGAAGATCCGGTTCACGAATGGAACGATTTCATCGCGCCGCTGAGTGGGGAAACCGCGCACATCGTGGATGAGGCCGGTAACGTGGTAGCGGTAACCGTCGCCGAAGATTCCCATGGGCGGAACGCCCCGGCTGTTGTCTTCGTAAGGAATGTACCAGTCCGGCGGCATATTGGGCCGAATACGGTCGATCACTTCGATTTCGCCCGGATGCGGCAGGCTGATCTTTTCCCGCGTGTGGGCGACCACCTCATCCGAAAGGATCACCACCGGTGTTCGGTACTTTTCAGCCAGGTTAAAGGCCTTCACCGTGATGTCGAAGCAGTCGCGGGTCGTGGAAACCGCCAGCACGATGATGGGATGGTCGCCGTGGGTGCCCCACCGGGCTTGCATGACGTCGCCCTGGCTCACGTTGGTGGGAAGCCCGGTGCTGGGGCCGCCGCGCATGACGTTCACCACCACGCAGGGGACTTCAGCCACGCAGGCGAACCCGAGGTTTTCCTGCATGAGCGAAAAGCCGGGCCCGCTGGTCGCCGTCATGGATTTGGCGCCGGCGAGCGACGCCCCGATGACCGCGCCCATGCTCGCGATTTCGTCTTCCATCTGGATGAAGGTGCCCCCTAGGGCCGGGAGTTTCACCGACATCGCCTCGCTGATTTCGGTCGCCGGCGTGATGGGATAGCCGGCGAAAAAGCTGCAACCGGCCGCCAGAGCCCCTTCCACCATGGCCTCGTTGCCCTGGAGGAGCACCGGGCGTCCCAGTTTTATTTGGTCGTTCACGGCACCGTCTCCCTCCCTGCGCTCAGCCATCGGCCGCTTCGTCCTCTTCGGTCCGCTTGGCTCGCTTCTGAGCCACACTGATGGCGAAATCCGGGCAGTGGATTTCGCAGAACCCGCAGCCCGTGCACCGCTCGGGAGCGGTGACCACCGGTAAGCCTTCCTCGTCCATTTCGATGCACTGACGAGGACAGAAGGCCGCGCAGATGCCGCACGCCTTGCACCAGGCGCGAAAGATATCGATTTCGTACGTCTTCCGTTCCCGCTTCTTGCCCTTTCCGGCGCCGCGGTGGCCCTGCGCTTCGGCCTGAGCTCCCTCGCCCTTCGCCGGTGCCCCATCCGTTGCTTCTTTGGTATCAACCGGCTGGTCCACCTTCACTTGTTCCTTGCTCATCGCCGACTCCGTTGTCGTCAAGATCTCAAAAATGTTTGCCTTTCCTTAGTCCAACCCGGCTCCATTTTCAACCGCGAAACCGGCGCGCCACAAAAAGAAGGCGACAACGGATTGGTAGCGCAGAAAATAATAGACCTAATATCTGATGCCGAATTCTATTTCCCCTCCCCTTGTGGGAGGGGATTAAGGGGAGGGGAATGTAATTGATTGACATACATTAACTTTCTCACCCTCACCCCAACCCTCTCCCATCAAGGGAGAGGGGGACTTTTCACCTAGTTCCCAAGCTTTGGCTTGGGAACGGCCTCACCGAAGCTGGAGCTTCTGCACAGTTGTGTTCCCAAGCTGGAGCTTGGGAACAAGAAGCAAAAGATCTGCACCCATTCTATTTCCCCTCCCCTTGTGGGAGGGGATTAAGGGGAGGGGAATGTAATTGATTGACATACGTTACTTTTCTCACCCTCACCCCAACCCTCTCCCATCAAGGGAGAGGGGGACTTTTCACCTAGTTCCCAAGCTTTGGCTTGGGAACGGCCTCACCGAAGCTGGAGCTTCTGCACAGTTGTGTTCCCAAGCTGGAGCTTGGGAACAAGAAGCAAAAGATCTGCACCCATTCTATTTCCCCTCCCCTTGTGGGAGGGGATTAAGGGGAGGGGAATGTAATTGATTGACATACGTTACTTTTCTCACCCTCACCCCAACCCTCTCCCATCAAGGGAGAGGGGGACTTTTTGACCTTCGTTAACCTCTTTGCTTAAGGCCTCCACTTTAGAACGCTACCAATGATTTCAGACGACTTTCTGCGATTTCTAGGTCTTCGAATCCATTTGACAAAAACCGGCCCGTGGTATAAGAGCGGTCGGTGTTGGGTGGCTCTCCCGGCACACCACGCTCAAACACGGCCGTTGAACGTTCCGACTTTCGGTCACTTTTTCCGGCGCCTTCTGGAACACGCCCGACGAGGGAGACCGCATCGCAATGGTTCAGTCCCCTGTTCCAATCCTTGGCGAAATCCCGCCCCAAACGGGAAGAAGCCGTGACTCCATCCCCTTGCTGAGCTTCCACGGCCTTTCGGTGCCCTTCCCTTCCGTTTGGAACTCCGCGCCAGCCGGCGGGTGTCAACGGCGGCGGCCTGTGCCGAGCAGCATCCGTTTCCCTTCGCCGGAACCCTGCGCCTTCGCTTTCCCGTTCCTGCCGATCGTCGATTCGCGCTTGGATCCCGTTTCAGGTGATTTTTTCCAGTCTAAAAAACAAACAGCGTCAGTGACAAGGAGCCTTTCATGCGCGACGTGCACGTGGACCAGGTCGTAGCCGCCGTTCGAGACCTCTCTATTCGCGCCAATACGGAACTGGGCGAAGACGTGCTCCAGGCGTTTCGAAAGGCCATGGAAATCGAAGAATCCCCCACGGGAAAGGACATTTTGGCCAGCCTCATCGAAAACGCCGAGATCGCCCGGAGCGAAGGCATTCCCATGTGTCAGGACACGGGGTTCGCGGTCGTCTTCGTGGAACTGGGTCAGGACGTTCACATCGTGGGAGGCGGTTTGAGGGAAGCGGTTGACGAAGGCGTCCGCCTGGGCTACCGGGACGGGTACCTAAGGAAAAGCATCTGCCATCCCTTCACCCGGGAAAACACCGGAGACAACACCCCTGCCGTCGTGCACGTGGACGTGGTGCCCGGAGACGGCCTCAAGCTGATCTTCGCCCCCAAGGGGAGCGGCAGTGAAAACATGAGCCGCGTCACTATGCTGACTCCCGCCGTGGGCGTGGAAGGCGTCAAAGCATTCGTGGTTGAGCGGGTCAAGGCATCGGGGCCCAATCCCTGTCCGCCCACCATCGTCGGCGTGGGCATCGGCGGCACCTTCGAACAGGCGGCCTTGCTGGCCAAGAAGGCGCTTCTGCGCCCCGTCGGAAGCATCAACCCGGACCCGGAGCTCGCGGAACTGGAACGCGACTGGTTGGACGCCGTCAACCGGCTGGGGATCGGCCCGCAGGGGCTGGGGGGGCGCATCACCTCCTTCGCGGTCCACATCGGCATGATGCCATGTCACATCGCGAGCCTTCCCGTCGCCGTGAACATCCAATGCCACGCCGCCCGGCACAAGGAAGTGGAACTTTAGAGAAAGGATGGCGCCCATGGAGGAACCCGTCCGCTTGACCACCCCGCTTTCGACCCACCATGTAGAAGCCCTCTCCATCGGAGACCGGGTCCTGCTCAACGGAGTCCTTTATACGGCCCGGGATGCCGCTCACAAACGTCTGGTCCAACTGCTCGAAAACGGTAGCCCCCTGCCCTTCTACCTGGAAGGCCAGGTCATCTACTACGTGGGGCCGTCGCCCCCGAAGCCGGGACGGCCCATCGGCGCGGCTGGCCCGACCACCAGCTACCGTATGGACCCTTACGCACCGGCCCTCATCGCCCGCGGCATCAAGGGTATGATCGGGAAAGGCGCCCGGAACCAGGCAGTGAAGGACGCCATGATGCGCTACAAGGCCGTCTATTTCGCCGCCATCGGCGGCGCGGGAGCCCTCATGGCCCGAAGTGTCCTTTCCGCGGAAGTTATCGCCTACCCCGAACTGGGCCCCGAAGCCGTCCGGAAACTGGAAGTCAGAGATATGCCCGTGATCGTCGCAAACGACACGCGAGGCGGGGATCTCTACGAAGAAGGTGTGAGGAAATACGCTCGCTGAGGGAACATCACCCTCGGTTTCCACCACAAGACATGGGAGTGAAAGAGGAGGAGTCGGCATGAAGGTTTTTGAAGCAAAGGTCAAATACAAGATGCACCCGGGCTACCTTTCCTGGATCCTTCACCGGGTCACGGGCGTGCTGCTCGGGCTTTATCTGTTTCTGCACATCTGGGTGATCCATCACCTGGCCCAGGGGGAAGAAGCCTTCGACGAGGTGATGGGGATCGTGCAAGCGCCTCTGTTTCACCTACTGGAGATCGGGCTTCTGGGAACCGTCGTATACCATGGGTTGAACGGGCTGCGGGTGGTCTTCATGGACTACGGAAACCTGGCACGCCGTGAGATCATGCGAAAGGCCGTCTACGCCGTTTTCGCGGTGTCCGCCGTTTTGATCCTCGTGGGCGCCGTCCCCATGCTCCGCCTGGCCCTGGGCCTTTGACACCCCCCGAGACGGCTCTATGGCGGAACTCATGAATGCCGATGGGGAGGACACAGCCGCCGTCGGCCGAACCAAGGGTTGATTTGCTGGAGGTTGATCCGATGTTGGGTAAATATGCCGGTTCCGGACGATCCGGAGCGTTTGACTGGTTTTTCCAGAGGGTTTCCGGTGTTGCGCTTCTCATTACACTATTTCTGCACTTTTACGTTCTGCATTATGCCACCGAAGGGCCGGTCACCTACCAGAAGGTGATGGCGCGCCTGGTGTCTCCCACATGGAAGGCCATCGACGTGGCCTTTCTCGTTTTCGCGGTCTATCACGCCATGAACGGCTTCAAGATGATCGTTGACGATTATATCCATTCCACGAACCTGAGGGCCGTCATCGTGGGCGCGCTCTGGGTCGTATCCATTGTCTTTTTCGGGCTGGGGCTGCTGACCATCCTCACCCTCGAAGTCAAAGCGTAGCGAAAAGGAGTGAAGCGGATCATGGCAGAACTCAACGTGACCATTCATAAGCACGATGCGGTGATCGTGGGAGCGGGCGGCGCCGGGCTTCGCGCCGCCCTGGAAGCCTCCCGGTCCGTGAATACGGCGGTGATCAGCCAGGTCTTCCCCACGCGGTCCCACACGGTCGCCGCCCAGGGAGGCGTCGCCGCGTCACTGAGCAACGTGGAACCCGACGACTGGGTCTGGCACATGTTCGACACCATCAAGGGCAGCGACTACCTGGGCGACCAGGACGCCATCGAATTCATGTGCCGCATGGCCCCCGAAGTGGTGATCGAGCTGGAACACATGGGCATGCCCTTCAGCCGACTGAACGACGGCAAGATCTTTCAGCGGCGTTTCGGCGGCCATACGAAGGACTTTGGAAAGGATGCCATCTGCCGGACCTGCGCGGCCGCCGACCGCACGGGCCACGCCATGCTCCACACCCTCTACGAGCAGTGCGTGAAAAGCGGCGTGGTCTTCTACAACGAATTTTTCGCGCTTCAGCTCCTCACCAACGAAGGCCACGTGGTGGGGGTGCTCACCTGGGACATGTGTAACGGCGGCTTCCACATCTTCCACGCCAAGGCGACCCTTTTTGCGACCGGCGGCTACGTCCGGGTCTACCGCACCAATTCCAACGCCCACATAAACACGGGAGACGGCCTGTCGCTCGCGCTCCGCGCCGGGCTTCCCGCGGAAGACCTGGAATTCGTCCAGTTCCACCCAACGGGCATCTACGGAGTGGGGAACCTCATCACCGAAGGGGTGCGGGGCGAAGGCGGCTACCTTTTGAACAAGGACGGCGAACGCTTCATGAAACGCTACGCCCCGACGGTCTGGGACTTGGCTTCCCGTGACGTGGTTTCCCGAGCCATGGCCGAAGAAATGCGCCAGGGGCGTGGCTGCGGACCCAAGGGGGATTTCATCCTGCTCAAACTGGATCACGTGGGAGCCGATCTCATCCACGAACGACTCCCCGGCATCTGGGAACTGGCTCGCGTTTTCGCCTACGTGGACTGCACCAAGGAACCCATCCCGGTAGTTCCCACGGCCCACTATTCCATGGGCGGCATCCCCACCAACCGGTTCGCCGAAGTGGTGCTCGGCGGAATGGACGGGAAGGAAGAAGTGGTCAGAGGGTTTTACGCCGCCGGCGAAGCGGCCTGCGCTTCGGTCCACGGGGCCAACCGGCTGGGGTCCAATTCGCTCCTCGATATCATGGTTTTCGGCAAGGTGGGCGGCGCCAAGATGGCGGAATTCGCCGAGTCGCTCCCGGAACACGTCCCGCTTCCGGAAAACCCAGGAAAGGAAGGCATCCAAGAAGTCCGGAAGCTCCTCGACACAACGGACGGCGAACGCATGGCCGCCATCTGGGACGAACTCAAGGACACCATGGAACTCAACTGCGGGGTCTTCCGGACCGAAGAAACCCTTACCACCCAGAGGACCGTGCTCGACAGGCTGTGCGAGCGCTTCAAGACCGTCCGGGTTTTCGACAAGAGCCTCGCCTACAACCTGGACCTCATCGAAACCCTGGAACTGGGCCATATGCTCGACTTTTCCAAGGCCATCGTCGAAGGGGCTCTGGCGCGAACCGAAAGCCGCGGCGCCCACTACCGGGACGACTTTCCCAAGCGCGACGACGAGAACTGGCACAAGCACACCCTGGCCGTCATGGAGGAAGACGGCTCCATCCGGTTGGACTACAAACCCGTCCGGATGAAGCCGCTCACCGTGCCCACCTTTGAACCGAAGGAACGCGTCTACTGAGGGCCAATGGGTTTTCAACCACCGTTTCTGCAGCGCATGAGGTGCACAACATGTCGAAAACCGTCACTTTCACCGTGTTCCGGTACGACCCGGAAAGAGACAGGAAACCTCACTACAAAGACTACAAAGTAGAACTTCGTCGAGCCGGCATGATGGTCCTCGACGGCCTGAACCAGATCCGGTGGGAACAGGACGGCACCTTGTCCTACCGGCGGTCCTGCCGGGAAGGGGTGTGCGGCTCCGACGGCTTCAACATAAACGGCGTCAATATGCTCGCCTGCATCACCCACATCGAAGACCTGAAGGAACCCATCGTGGTCCAGCCGCTTCCATCCATGCCGGTCATCAAGGACCTGGTGGTGGATTTCACGGATTTCTACAACAAGTATTACCTTATCAAACCCTACCTCATCACCAAGACCCCGCCGCCTTCGGACCGGGAACGGCTGCAGAGCCCCGAGGACCGCAGGAAACTGGACGGCCTCTACGAATGCATCCTTTGCGGGTGCTGCAGCTCGTCATGCCCCAGCTACTGGGCGGATCCCAACTATCTGGGCCCCGCGGCGCTGCTCAAGGCGTGGCGTTTCATCGCCGATTCCCGCGACGAAGGCACCGACGAGCGTCTTGAAATCATCAACGACCGGGACGGCGCCTGGCGGTGCCACACCATCTTGAACTGCGTGGAAGCGTGTCCCAAGCTCCTCAACCCGACCGAAGCCATCGCTCACTTGAAAAAGACCATCATTTCCAAGAAATTCTAGCGGGCCTTGGAAGTTCAGGCTGGTTTTGATCGGCGAGCGGCCCCGGGAGCTCAAGCCCCGGGGCCGCCGCATTGACGGGCGACGGCCCGCCCGCTGTCCATCCACTGTTCCTTTGTCACTCACAGTCCGCCGATCGCGCCTCTCCCATCTCGGCCGGAATTGCATCACTATAAGAAACATCATTGACAATCCAAAATGTCGTTGCTAGGAAGAGATTGTCTTGTCGATTCAGCAGATGTCTTTATATTTGCATCAGTCTGTTCACTGAGTGGCTCCCGTTCGAATTCCTGCGGTGCGCTTCCATCTGCTTTCTCCTCCGACGGCTTCGTTTGAGTAGCGGAACCTGCCGATGTTTGGGGTCTGTTCAGTCCTGCTTCAGGAACACGGTCGAAGACTTTCCGGTGTGCACGGAGATCCCCTCGGGGTAGCCGCGGCTGCGACCCGCAGGGAGGCGTGTGACCCGTGAGCGGTGGGAGGGAGAAGCCATGGAAAGGAAAAGGTCCAAACCAGGGGGAAGGGATCCGCCGTTTCGGTCTGCGGCGGCCGAAGACGGCGAGGCAGGTGCTCATTCCAGGCGACGGACGGCGCCGCACCGCAGGCATGGGGCGGAGAACCCGTCGAAGGTGGTCACCACGCAGACCAGAAGCTCAACGCAATCTTAGGTACTTGCAGCACCGACCATGATCGGATCGCACCGATGCAACCATCCAAGGGAGGCCCATACATGGCTGACACCAACGTCTTCCCGGTACCGGAATCCTGGAAAAAGTCGGCATGGATCAACAAGGAAACCTATCACGAAATGTACGAACGCTCCATCAAGGACCCTGAAGGGTTCTGGAGCGAGCATGCCAAACGCATCGATTGGTTTGAACCCTGGAAGACCGTGAAAGACTCGGATTTTCAGGGGGATATCCGCATACGCTGGTTCGAAGGCGGGAAACTCAACGCCTGCTACAACTGCCTGGATCGGCATCTGGACAAGCGCGGGGACCAGGTGGCGATCATTTGGGAAGGCGACGACCCTTCCGTGGACAAGACGTTCACCTACCGGCAGCTTTATGAGGAAGTCTGCCGTTTCGCCAACGTCCTCAAGGCGCAGGGCGTGAAAAAGGGCGACCGGGTGACCATCTATCTTCCCATGATCCCGGAACTGGCGATCGCCATGCTGGCCTGTGCGCGCATCGGCGCCATCCATTCCGTCGTCTTCGGCGGCTTTTCCCCCGACTCGCTGGCCGACCGCATCCAGGACTGTGACGCGCGAATCGTTATCACCTCGGACGAAGGGCTCCGCGGAGGCCGAAAAATCCCTCTCAAGGCCAACACGGACGAAGCTCTTGACAAGTGCCCGGAGGTGGACCGGGTGATCGTGGTGCGGCATACGGGCGGCGACGTCAACATGGTCGCGGGCCGCGACCTATACTGGCACGAACTCATGAAGGACGCTCCGGCGGAATGTCCGCCCGAAACGATGGATGCGGAGGATCCGCTGTTCATTCTCTACACCTCAGGATCGACCGGGAAGCCCAAGGGCGTGCTTCATACCACGGGCGGCTACATGGTCTACACGAGCCTTACCCACCAGTACGTGTTCGACTACAAGGAGGGCGACATCTACTGGTGCACGGCGGACATCGGCTGGATCACGGGGCACAGCTACATCGTCTACGGGCCTCTTGCCAACGGCGCCAGGTCGCTCATGTTCGAAGGCGTGCCCAACTACCCGGACTTTTCCCGGTTCTGGCAGGTGGTGGACAAGCACCAGGTGAATATCTTCTATACCGCCCCTACCGCCATCCGAGCCCTCATGCGCCAGGGCGACGAACCGGTCCGAAAGACATCCCGCAAATCTCTGAAGCTCCTTGGAACCGTGGGGGAACCCATCAACCCTGAAGCCTGGCTCTGGTACTATAACGTGGTGGGGGAAAAGCGCTGTCCCATCGTGGACACGTGGTGGCAGACGGAAACCGGCGGGATCCTCATCACCCCGCTTCCTGGAGCCACAGACCTCAAGCCCGGATCGGCCACTCGGCCGTTCTTCGGCGTGCAGCCGGCCATTATCAACCAGGAGGGGCAGATACTTGAAGGCGCCTGTTCGGGCTACCTGGTGATGCTGGATTCGTGGCCCGCCATGATGCGCACGGTTTACGGGGACCACGAACGGTTCAAGACCACCTACTTCGTTCAGTACCCGGGCAAGTACTTCACGGGCGACGGCGCCCGCCGGGACGAAGACGGCTACTACTGGATCACCGGCCGGGTGGACGACGTGATCAACGTTTCGGGCCATCGCCTGGGAACCGCCGAAGTAGAAAGCGCTCTGGTGGCCCACGAGGCTGTGGCGGAAGCGGCGGTCGTCGGCTGCCCGCACGACATCAAGGGTCAAGGCATTTACGCCTATGTGACCCTGGTTTCCGGTGTGGAACCCTCGGAAGAGCTGCGAAAGAGCCTGGCTGAGTGGGTGAGGAAGCAGATCGGCCCCATCGCGACGCCCGACTATATCCAGTGGGCTCCGGCGCTTCCCAAGACACGATCCGGAAAAATCATGCGGCGCATATTGCGCAAGGTAGCGGCAAACGAGGTGTCCGACCTGGGTGACACGTCCACCCTGGCTGAACCGGAGGTCGTGGAACATCTGATCCGTAACCGCATGGTCCGCTGACACGCACCGCGTGTTCCGACGGGTGGAAAGGTTCGAGCCCGGGCCGGCGCAACCCATGCTCGAGCTCAAGCAGCCGGACCGCGGCTGGCTGTAACACCCCCGCCCATGGGGGGAATCCGATGAAGGGTCTTCGGGTTCCCCCTTTTCTTTGATCAGCAGGCGCTCGCTCTTTAGGTTGAGTTCCTAAGGCGCCGTCCGGCATTAACTTTTGCGCAAAGTATCTCCTCGTTCCCAAGCTCCGGCTTGGGAACGGCCTGCCCGGGAAGCTCCGGCTTCCCTCCTGCTACAACTGAAACACGCTGTCCTTCCAGGGAACCAGCCAGGATGTCGAAGTGGTGTTTGTGGGTGAAGACCGGGATCCACGCTGCAAGAGTAGATGTGACTAACTAGGGGTGTTCGGGGCCTTTGTTATGGATTTTGTAGCGGGTTCGCATGGGTCACGGGCTCATGGGAATCGAAGCTGGAGCTTCTGCACAGTTGTGTTCCCAAGCTGGAGCTTGGGAACAAGGGAAAGTCCGGCTTTCAGCCGCGATAAACCAACCCCAATGCCCCGCCCCACCCCATCGGCCCAAGGGCGGGCCTCCTGCAGCGATGCGGATCGCCGGCAAGCCGGCTCCTACAGGGCATGAGTAGTTATAGGAGCGGCGGCCAAACGAACCGCCCTGGCCGAGAATCCTGGTAGACCTTTGTCTTTTGCGGCGGATGCGATAAGATCCTTGTGCCACAGGCGGCGACAAGGAAGGAGGGCGGACGGCGGCGGACCATGCTGAAACGATTCTGGCCGGTGTTACTCTGGCTGCTCTACTTTGTCTCCCCTGTCGATCTTTTTCCAGATACCGTCTTCGGTCCCGGCTGGACCGACGACGTCGCCCTGCTGGGGCTGCTTTATTGGTACTTGAAGCGCCGGAAACGGGAAGCCGAAAGCGAGGGGGAAGGCTCGCGCGGCCGGAGCACGGCCTCCGACCAGGGCCGCGACCGAGGACCGGACGGCGGGCACCGCACGTCGGCGGGAAACGCCGGCGGCGCGGGGAAAGCTCCACACCGGCGGGACCCCTTCGAAGTGCTGGGCGTACCGCCCGACGCAAGCTGGGATGAGATCCGGTCGGCGTATCACCGACAGGCCAATCGCTACCATCCGGACAAGGTGAGTCACCTCGGGGAAGAATTTCAACAGTTGGCCAAGGAGAAATTCCAGGACATCCAGTGGGCTTATGAAACCATGCGGCGTGAAAAGGGCCGAGGGTGACACGGGAGGAGTCATGGACAGTCGCTTGCATCGAAGAGAAGGCTACACCTTTCAGTTGGTGAATATCGACTGCATGAGGCAGTCCACGCGCTTCAACGTGATCATGGAACTGGACGAGTCGATCGAAGAGCTCCTGCCTTACCTGGCGGCGGTACTCCCAGGCTGTACCTACATCCACGGCTCCGGAGTCATCAGCGTCATGGACGACGGGCATATCGCAGGGATCACCGGCCGTCGGATCACGTTCACCGATGTGGGCGATGAGAACGAAGCCGAAGCGCTGTGCCGGCGCTATTTTGAAACCATTCAGGAAGTCACGTCCCGGAAGGACACTGTGGCTCCTGTATTTGAGAAGCGGCAGGACCTCACGGTGCTTGAGATATTCCGAGCGCTTCCGGCCACCAACTGCGGGGGCTGTGGCTATTCCACGTGCATGGCTTTTGCCGCCGGGGTATTTCGGAGGGAAACCACCATCGAACGTTGCCCTCCCCTGGCCGAAAATCCTCGCCGGTACGCCGCCCTGTTCCATAAGCTGGCGCTCAACGGCCACCGAATCCCAGAGAGCGCTCACCCAGGCCGAGAAACTTTGCGCTGAACGAGGCTCCCATGGACGACGCCACCCAATACACGACCATCCATACGCTGGCCGACCGTTTCGAAGCGGACCTTCTCATGCAGGCCCTCCAGCGGGAAGGGATCCCGGCTATCCTCAGAAGCTTCGAAGAAACGGCCTACGACGGCCTTTTCGTGCCGCAGCGCGGATGGGGGAAGATCATGGTGCCCGAATCGCGGGCGGCGGCGGCCCGCCTGGCGATCGCTGCCATTCTGGAGGACTTGCGGTCGCCAAGGCTTTACGAGGACCCCCAGGAGGTGGATCCGAATCTCTGGCGGCAACTGGAGGCCATGGAACCGGAAAGGATCTGCTCCAACGCGCAGGTTGCCTTCAATCGGGATGCCGGCGCCTACGAAGTCCCGTTCCTGTCGGGAACCCTGCGCTGCTATCCCGCCCTGCGGCGCGTGGAAGCGCTCCGGCCTCTGCCGTCATCCAAGCTGGACTTTCAGCTTCACCTGGTATTGCTGCACTACCTTCTGGAAGCCAAGCCCGGGGGTCTTTCCGGAAAATGGGTGAGCGAAAAGGACCTTCCGGGCGGCCACCTATTTTTCCGCGGCTGCCACGCTTTCCCCACCGCCCGGCTGCTGGAAGCCTTCGGTGAGGATCCGGCGCTGTTCAAGCGAAAGTGCGAACGCCTGGGAGGACACCCGGCACAGGCCGGAGACATGTCTTTCCGCATGTGGCCGTTTCCCAAGGTACCGCTGTTGTTCGTCCTGTGGCTGGGCGACGACGAATTCGACCCGGCGCTTCACATCCGCTTCGACGCCACCGTCCATCATCACCTGCAGGCCCTGGACACCATCTTGGCCATGATCAACGTGGTGTGCCGGAACATGCTGGCGGCATGAAGAGAGGCTCTCACAGCCGGCCGTTCAGATAGGCTTCATCCAGGATTCCTGGAACGAAGGGGCGGCTGGACACGTCGGGCGGAGTGAAGCCGAAGATTTTTTCCAGAAAAAGCAGCACGATCCGGAGGGTGGCTCCCCAGAGCACTTCCACGTCCACGCCGTCTTGGTAGAGGAAACACAAGAAGTCCTGAGTGGTCCGGTTGAGCTTTGCCGCCACCTGGGGATCCACATAGAGGCGATATCGGGTGTAGGCGGATGGATCCAGAAGTGACCGAAGGGGAATAGAGACGATCCGCGTTACTTCCCAGTTGGGTTTCAATCGGTGGCGCCCTTCGATCCAGCCCACCAGCGGATGGATGAGCCTTGGAAAGAGCACGAGCCTTTCCGGCGGGAGCACACCCAGGAAGCGCACCCGCAGGGGATTGAGGCGCATTTCTTCCCAGCTTTCCCTCATGCAGGTGGCCAGATGGAGCGCCAGTTCCGCGGCTTCCTCAGGGCAGGTGCGCTTCCACCGGCGCCAGTGAGGCCAGCGGGAGAGCGGAAATCCGGGAAGGGAAAGCAGCCGGGCGAAGATCGGGTCCACACCCTGCTCGGTGGTGCCGCCCGGGCAACAGAGATCCCCCGCCTGCTTCACTTTCCGGGATCTCCGGTTGAGTATGAGGCACGGTTCGCGTTCATGGCCGCCCTGCTGAAGTGGACAGCAGAGAAGCACCAGCACGCTGGACGATACGAGATCGTCCGTTGCCACGGCGCCGGCCCCTTCCGCCACCCCAGGACAACGCGGGGGGGCTCCGAGCACCTTCAGGATATGCCGCTGCAAGCCTTCTGGATCTTCCAGGAGCCGGACGGCGCTTTCATCGATTGCGGGGGAGGACATCTTCCGTTTTTCGCCTTCTAGTGAGGGATCTGTTCCCATTGCCGCCACTTGTTTTCCAGGCGCTGGGCCGAAACGGGAAAGCGCGTCTTGATTTCAGGGGCGAACAGGCTGATTTTGAATTCTTCTAATAACAGCCGGTACTCGTCAAGGAAAGCCCGCGCTTGCACCGTTTTCGCCTCACCCCCGGCCTCCGCCCGCGAAAGCGCCTCCAGAAAAGGCTCAATCCGTGCGGCCTTGGAACGGTCCTTTTCCGGCGCCACATAAGCGCGTTCCGCTCGAATGCGGAGCCCCTTCAGGTATCGGGGAAGTTCCCTGAGTTCGGAACTCCTCATGTGTTCCAGGAAATCCCCGGGAACCAGTCGCTCCAGTTCCTCCCGAACGGCTTTCAGCCGCTCCAGGGCGGCGTCGTTTCCCTGCGCCTTGGCGTTAAAGCCGGAAAGGACCCGCTGCACCTCGTAACGTTCCCGAACGACCTCCAGCACCTCGCCGCGCCGCTGCTCGGCGAGGCGCCGCAGGTCGTCTTTCAGTTCCAGGATTTTCGCTCGAAACCGGACTTCGTCAGGAGGCTGAGGGTCATGGAGTTCGAAGATTTCCCTCAGGAGATAGATCTGGAGCCTGCGGTCGGCTTCCTTCATGTCCCCCATGAAACGCACCATGAAGGCCATGTCTTTCGGGAACACCCAGTCTTTCCGGAGCGACTTCAGAAGCGGCGCAAAGGCCCACTGGTAGAGCACCAGCAGGCCGTCTCGTGTGGCTCCCTTCGCTTTTTCCGGATCGTCGAACAGCCGGACCGCCACGGTCCGCCCTTCGGCGACGAAGCCCGGGTAGGCGCACCGCATGACGCCGTAGGCGTCTTTTCCCAGTTCGATGGTCTGCGGCAGGGGGCCGAAGTCCCAAGTGGTGATCCCCTCGCGTTCCCACCGCTTCCGAGCTTCCGTCCAGGCCCGATCTTCGTGGCGCTTTCCGGCCAGTTCCTGCACCGTCTCCAAGTCTCGACCGGACCCCAGTGCCTTTCCGGCCGCATCCACCACGAGAAAACGCATCTTGAGATGAGCGGGCAAGCCTTCCCGGTCCCATTCGTTCACCGACACCGCGACTCCCGAGACTTCCTCCAGGCAGCGGCTCAGTTCCGCATAGAAATCGCCGCGGCGGAAAGGGAGCCGTTCCAGAACCTTTTCTACGGTTTCAGGAATCGGAACGAGCCGTCTCCGAACCGACTTGGGAAGAGAACGTAGGAGAGCCGTCACCTTCTCGGAGATCAACCCCGGGACCACCCATTCAAAGGGTTCGGGCCGAAGCCTGGAAAGCAGGTGGAGCGGCACCGTCACCGTCACTCCGTCCGATTCATCCCCCGGACTGAAGGAATACCTGAGCGGGAGCCTCATGTCCTCGAAATCGAGAGAGCCGGGAAACTGCTCCAACGTCTCCGATTCCGGGCGGAAGCGAAGCAGGTCGTCTTCCGACATTCTGAGGACCTCGTCGCCTCCTTGGTCTTTGAGCCACCGGTTGAAGGAGCGGATGTCGGCGATTTCGGGGAGCCGCGCGTCATAGAAGGCGTAGAGCGCCTCGTCGTCCACCAGAAGTTCGCGGCGCCGGATCCGGTCTTCCATGTCGCGGATGCGTTGGATGAGTTTCCGATTGTGTTCCAGAAAGCCGTACTTTCCGGGCATTTCCGCTTCCACCAGCCCGGACCGGATAAAGATTTCCCGGGCTTCCTTCGGCCGAATCCTACCGTAGTTCACGCGGCGGCCGTTTACGATCACAAGACCGTAGAGGGTCACTCGCTCCAGGGCCACCACCTGGCCTCTGCGCTTTTCCCAGTGGGGCTCCTCATAGGAGGACCGGCAGAGGTGTTTTCCGAATTCCTCGATCCATTCGGGTTGAACCTGGGCGGCCGTACGTGCAAAAAGCCGGGACGTCTGGACCAGTTCGGCGGCGACGATCCATTCCCCGCCCCGGTTGAAGAGGCCTGAGCCTGGAAAGAGCATGACCTTGCGGCCCTTGGTTCCGAGGTAGAGGTTCTTTTCCTTCTTCACGGCGATGTTGCTGAGGAATCCGCTGGTAACGGCCCGATGGACGGCCTCGTAACTCACGCCGGGAGGTTCGTCCTGAAGGCGGAATCCTCGAATTTCTTTCAATATCTCCACGATCTCGTCGTGCACATCCCGCCATTCGCGCACGCGCCGGTAGGAAAGGAAGTTGTCTTTGCAGAACCTTCGAAGCGCCCCTTGGGAGGGCGCCTGGCGCCATTGATCTTCGCAGGCTCTCCAGATGTTGAGCAGCGTGACGAAATCGGAACGCCGGTCGCGGAAGGCGGCGTGGGCCTGGTCCGCCTGGGCTTCCTTTTCGGCGGGCCTCTCCCTGGGATCCTGAACGCTCAGCGCGGCGCACAGGACGATCATGGGCCGGAGCGCCCCTTCCTCGCGAGCCTGCAGGAGCATGCGCGAGAGCCGGGGGTCCAGGGGAAAGCGGGCCATGAGGCGCCCCATGGGGGTGAGCCGGTCCCGATCGTCGATGGCTCCCAATTCCCGGAGGACCGCGAAACCGTCTTTTACGGCCTGGGGGGCCGGCGGGTCCAGAAACGGGAAATCCCGGACGTCGCCCAAATTCATGGCGAGCATCCGAAGGATCACCTCGGCCAGGTTCGACCGCTGGATTTCAGGGGGAGTGAACGCGGGGCGCGCCTGGTAGTCTTCTTCGGCATAGAGCCGGATGCAGATCCCCGGCCCGACCCGCCCGCAGCGGCCCTTGCGCTGGTCGGCACTGGCCCGTGAGATGGAAACGACCGGAAGGCCTTCCGTCCGTGTCCTGGGGTTGTACTGGGAAAGGCGTGCGAGGCCTGTATCCACCACGTAACGGATGCCCGGAATCGTGATGGAGGTTTCCGCCACGTTGGTGGCGACCACAATTTTTTCGCCGGAAACAGGGCGAAAGATCCGCTGCTGGTCGGCTCCCGCGAGCCGGCCGAAAAGCGGCAAGACCTCAGTGTGCGGAAAACGCCTCTCTTCCAAGCGTGCCACCGTTTCCCGGATGTCGCTTTCCGTGGGCATGAAGACGAGCACATCGCCCCGGCAGCCGGACCGCTTCAGTTCCACTACCGCTTCGACCGCCTGGTCCACCGGAGTGTCTTCCCCTTCTTCGCCGCTACCGGGCGCCGGCGGCCGGTAGCGTACTTCCACCGGGTAGGTTCGGCCGGAGACTTCGATCATGGGGGCCCCGCCGAAGGCCTCGGAAAACCTTTCGGGGTCGATGGTGGCTGAGGTGACGATGACCTTGAGGTCCGGTCGCTGCGGCAGGGTCCGGCGGAGCATCCCCAGGAGGAAGTCGATGTTGAGGCTGCGCTCGTGGGCTTCGTCGATAATCAGTGTGTCGTAGGCTCGAAACAGCCGATCTCGCTGGGCTTCGGCCAGCAGGATGCCGTCGGTCATGAACTTGATGCGGGTGGTCCTCGAAGTGCGGTCCTGGAAGCGTATCTTGTAGCCCACCAGGGAGGCGCCTTTTTCGCCCAGTTCCTCCGCCACACGCCGGGCGAGGGTCACCGCGGCGATCCGACGCGGCTGGGTGATCCCGATGAAACCCGCCCGCCCCCGGCCCGCTTCCAGGCACATCTTGGGAATCTGAGTGCTCTTTCCGGAACCCGTGTCGCCGGTCACCACCACCACCTGGTGGTCCAGGATCGCCCGGACGATAACGTCCCTTCGATCCGTGATGGGCAGATCCACCGGGTATCGAAGATGTGAGATGTTCCATTCCGACATGCTGTCTATGGAAAAAGGCTCCACGTTCTCAACGGGCGATCATGGTCCGCATCATGTCGCCTGGATTTTCGGCGTGACTGCTGATGTCTTTCATGTATCCCACAAAACGCACCAGATGGAAAGCCCCCCAGGACAAGCAGTACGATTTCCCCTCGTTCCCAAGCTCCGGCTTGGGAACGGCATTATGGGGATCGAAGCTGGAGCTTCTGCACAGTTGTGTTCCCAAGCTGGAGCTTGGGAACAAGGTGGAAAATCCCCTCCCCTCCCCTTAGTCCCCTCCCACAAGGGGAGGGGAAATAGAATTTGGCATCAGATATCCCCTCGTTCCCAAGCTCCGGCTTGGGAACGGCCTGCCCGGGAAGCTCAAGCTTCCCTCCTGCTACAGCTGAAACGCGCTGTCTTTCCATGGAGCCAGCCGGGATCTCGAAGTGGTCTTTGTGATGGATTTTGCAGCGGGTTCGCATGGGTCACGGCTTCATGGGGATCGAAGCTGGAGCTTCTGCACAGTTGTGTTCCCAAGCTGGAGCTTGGGAACAAGGTGGAAAATCCCCCCCTCCCCTTAATCCCCTCCCACAAGGGGAGGGGAAATAGAATTTGGCATCAAATATTAGGTCTGTTATTTTCTACACTACCAATTTTTTTGTAGGTTGATTCCGGACGCAGCGCATCCACGGCGGAGAGGGGTCGGAGCGTGGAAGACATCGAGCGAAGGGTGCGGGAAGCGGCGGATGCGGTGGCCGACCGCCTTAGGGTCCGAGCGGAAACCGCTTTGATCCTGGGAACAGGGCTCAGCGGAGTGGCCGACGCCATGGACCTGGAGGGCGGCCTGGACTACCGGGAAATTCCCCACCATCCCGTCTCCACCGTCCCCAGTCATCGAGGGCGCCTCCTGTGGGGTCACTGGGCCGGAACCCCCCTCATCGCCCTCCAGGGGCGGTTCCACCTTTACGAAGGCTACGCTCCGGCCGTTATCGCCTTTCCCATCCGTCTCCTGGCCGCCCTGGGAGTGAAGACCGTGCTGCTGTCCAACGCCGCCGGAGGCCTCAACCCGCTGTTCGAAGCCGGCGACCTCATGGTTATCACTGACCACATCAACTTCACAGGACGAAATCCCCTGGTGGGGGTCAACATCGACGCATGGGGCCCCCGTTTTCCGGACATGACCGAACCTTACGACCGCCGCCTGCGGGAAATGGCCCGAGCGGCAGCCATGGAAGAGCACATCCCATTGAGGGAAGGGGTCTACGTGGGAGTGCTCGGGCCCAGCATGGAAACCGCCGCCGAAACGCGGCTGCTGCGGGCCGCAGGTGCCGACGCCGTGGGCATGTCCACCGTCATGGAAGTGATCACGGCGGTGCACGCCGGCATGAAGGTCCTCGGCGTTTCGGTCATCACCAACGTCAACCGCCCGGACTGCTATGAACCGGCTCCCCTCGAAAAGGTCATTCAGACAGCCACGGCGGCCGGACCCCGGTTGATGCGTCTTTTTCAGGCGGTGCTGAAGTCAACGACGCAAGCCACGGGCGGCACTCAATGACCGACAACGAAAGGAATCAGGACCCGCCGGCGGAAAACGCCGATCTTGTTATCAGCGGCGGCCGGGTGTTGACTTTGAACGACCGGAACGAAATCTTCGACCCGGGCACCGTGGCCGTGGGTTCGGGAAGGATCCTTGCGGTGGGCCCATCCGAAGCCCTTTCCGCCCGCTTCACCGCTCGCCGTGTCATGGACGCCGCCGGCTGCGTCGTGCTGCCCGGCTTGGTGAACGCCCACACCCACGCGGCCATGACCCTGTTTCGCGGCCTCGCGGACGACCTCCCCCTCCTGGAATGGCTCCAACGGCACATCTTTCCCGCCGAGGCCCAGCTCACCGAAGAATGGGTCTACCGCGGAACGCTACTCGCCTGCGCCGAAATGATCCTTTCCGGAACCACCACCTTCTGCGACATGTACCTGTTCGAACACAAGGTGGCGGAAGCGGCGAAGGCCGCGGGCATGCGGGCTCTCGTGGGCGAAGTCCTCTACGACTTCCCTTCTCCGCATTACGGGCCCATCGAAAACGGCCTTAAGTTCACGGAAGCCCTCGTCCAAGAGTGGAAGGGCGACCCGCTCATCTCTGTGGCCGTGGAGCCTCACGCCCTGTACACCTGTTCGCCGGAACTCCTCCGACGCTGCCACGACCTGGCGTGCCGCCTCGACACCCGCCTCATTGTCCACCTTTCCGAAAGTGAGGCGGAAGTGGCGCAGATCCGGGAACGCTACGGGCACCGCCCGGTGGAACACCTGGAAAGGCTCGGGGTACTGAGCGAACGGCTCATCGCCGACCATTGCGTGGCTTTGAGTCCCTCCGATATCGAAATGCTCGCCTTCCACCGGGTCAACGTGGTCCACAACCCGGAAAGCAACATGAAGCTCGCCTCCGGCATCGCCCCGGTCCCGGCGTTGCTTGCCGCCGGCGTGAACGTCGCCCTGGGAACCGACGGCTGCGCCAGCAACAACAACCTGGACCTCTTCGGGGAAATGAACACCTGCGCCACGCTCCACAAGCTGGCCGCCCTGGATCCCGCCGTACTGCCGGCCCAGGTCGTGCTGCGCATGGCCACGCGAAACGGAGCCGCCGCCCTGGGTCTCGGCCACACCGTCGGGCAAATCACAGCCGGCTACTTTGCCGACATTATCGTTGTCGATTTTCAGCGGCCTCATCTGACGCCCGTCTACGATCCCATAAGTCACCTGATCTACGCGGCCAAAGGGTCCGACGTCCGGCACGTGATCATCCACGGCCGGGTGGTCCTCGAAGACGGAAGGCTCCTCACCCTGGACGTGGAAGAAGTGATGGCCCATGTCCGATCCATCGCGAAAAAGATCGCATCGTGATGTACCTCGTGCCGAGGTGCCTCAGCAAGTCGACTGGCTGCTGAGTCCCGTCGAGTGGTTGGTGACCTGCGACGAAGCCTTTCGGGTGTGGGCTCCGGGAGCCGTCGCCGTACGGGGAGACACCATCGTCGCCGTCGGTTCACGAGATGCCGTGGAAGGTTCGTTTCGAGGCCGGAGGCGAAAGGACCTCTCCGGATGCATTGTATGCCCCGGACTCGTGAACACCCACGTGCACGGGGCCATGAGTGTCTTTCGCGGCATCGCAGACGATCTTCCACTCCAGAGATGGCTTAAGGAAATCATCTTTCCCATCGAGGCGGCTCACGTGAACGCCGATCTGGTCTACCTGGGAACCCTCCTTTCGACCGTCGAAATGATCCTTGGAGGAACCACGACGTTCTGCGACGGCTATTTCTTCGAAGGCACAGCGGCCGTAGCGGTGCGGGATTCCGGAATACGGGCGGTCCTCGGCCAGGGAATTCTCGGTTTTCCCACACCCGACCAGCCCGACCCATCCAAGGCCATGGATCGCGCAACGGCCTTCCTGAAATCCTTTCCGTCCGGCAACCACCGCCTGAGGCCGTCGCTTTTCTGCCACGCCCCTTACACCTGCAGCCCGGAAACCCTACTCTGGGTCAAGGGAATTTGCCGGGAACACGGCTGCCTCTTCCAGACCCATCTTTCCGAAACCCGCTCCGAAGTGGAAGACCTGACGCGAAAATACGGCAGGCGACCCGTGATCTTTCTGGATGATCTGGGTATCCTGGACGCCGGCACGCTTTGCGCTCACGCGGTGTGGGTCGACGAAGAGGAAATCGCCCGGCTGGCGGAGCGCCGCGTCGCCGTTTCTCACAATCCGCAAAGCAACATGAAGCTCGGCGCCGGAGCCGCCCCGGTTCCTCGAATGTTGGAAGCGGGCCTGACCGTGGGGCTCGGAACCGATGGTTGCGCCAGCAACAACGACCTGGACCTCTTCGGGGAAATGGCCGCCGCCGCGCGGCTCCACAAGGTGGTCACGGGAAACCCCGTGGCCTGCAGCGCACAGCAGGTGCTTCGGATGGCTACTCGAATGGGAGCACGGGCACTGGGGTGGGATTCGGACATAGGGAGCATCGAAGCCGGGAAGAAGGCGGACCTCATCGCCGTCGACTGCCGCAGCCCGCATCTGACGCCCCTCTATGACCCTGTGTCGCACCTGGTCTACGCGGCGCGATCCAGCGACGTGAGCCTCGTTTGGGTGGGCGGCGATCTGGTGGTCGAAGACGGGAAAATCCGGACGGTGGACGAGGAAAAACTCAGGCGGGAAGTGGCGGCCCTGGCCCGCCGCATTTCAAGGTCCCTGACGTTTCGCTAAAGCATTGGTAGCGTTCTAAAAAGGTTAACGAGGGTCAAAAAATCCCCCTCTCCCTTGATGGGAGAGGGTTGGGGTGAGGGTGATAAAATCAATGTATGTCAATTAGTTACGTTCCCCTCCCCTTAATCCCCTCCCGCAAGGGGAGGGGAAATAAAATTTGGCATCAAATATTAGGTCTATTATTTTCTAGGCTACCTAAGCATTTCCAGGCTCAGGTCGACGGCCCGCGGCGAATGGGTGAGCGCCCCGGAGCTGATGAAATCCACGCCCGTTTCGGCCACGGCGCGGACGGTTCCCACCGTGATGCCTCCGGATGCCTCAAGGAGCGCTCGTCCGCCGGCGCGTCGGACCGCTCTACGGAGATCCTCCACGGCGAAGTTGTCGAGGAGAATCACGTCGGCTCCTGCGTCCAGGGCTTCGTCCAGCTGCAGTAGTGTGTCCACTTCCACTTCGATTTTCAAGGTGTGTGGTGCATGGGATCGGGCCCGCTTTACGGCTTCACGAACGCCTCCGGCTGCCGCGACGTGGTTGTCCTTGATGAGGACGCCGTCGAAAAGCCCGAACCGGTGGTTCCAGCCTCCGCCGTGTCGCACCGCTTCCTTTTCCAGGTCGCGCCACAGCGGCGTGGTTTTCCGCGTGTCCAGAATGCGGCAGCCGGTGCCTGAGACGGCGTCCACCATGAGCCGCGTTGCGGTGGCGACTCCCGAAAGACGCTGGACCAGGTTGAGAGCCAGGCGCTCGCCGGTGAGGATCGAGGCGGTCCGTCCTTGGATCCGGAACACCTCCGCGTCCCGGGGAACCGCGTCGCCATCCGCGTAGGGCTCCTCAATATCCAGTTCAGGGTCGATGAGGTGAAAGACGCGCCGGAACACGCAGGATCCTGAGAGGACGAAAGGCTCCCGAGCGACAACCCGCGCCCGGCTCTCCCGCTCGGAAGGCACCACCGCTCGAGTGGTCACGTCGCCCGGTCCGATGTCTTCGCGAAGCGCCAGGATCAATCGGTCATCCAGGTCGCTGGAAAAACCCGCATCGCCCCGGTTTTCCATGCGTTTCTCCCCCAACGGCTGTCGCCTCCCCTACCCTGAGGGTCAGTGAACGGCGGCGCTCTGGCGGATGGTTTCGATGCGGCTGAAATGAACCCGCATCTTTGCAATCTTCTCGCCGAGCCGCGCGGCCTTTTCCTTTTCTTTTTCTACGACGTCCGATGGGGCCTTGGTCAGGAAGTCTTCGTTGGAGAGCTTCTTGCGCGCGGCGACGATCTCTTTTTCCAGCTTCGTGATCTCCTTCTGCAGGCGCTGCGCCTCGCTTTCGAAATCGAGGATCCCTTCGAGGAGCACGAAGATTTCGGCGCCGCCGGTCACGGCGCTTGCCGCCACCCTCGGCTTGCCGCGCGTTCCGGTCGGCGCCGCCTCCAGGCGCGACAGCCGGGCCAGGTCTTCCACCATGAACCGGTAGGCGTCCAACAGCGCGGCATCTTCCGCCCTTTCGCACAGGCACACCACCTCCAGGCGGGCCGACGGCGCGACGTTCATCTCGCCCCGAATGTTCCGGATGTTCGTAATGACCTCCATCAGAAGACCCATGCGGGCCTCGGCTTCGGCGTCCACTCTTGATTCTTCCACAAGCGGGAAAGGCTCCCACATGATGGTTTCCCGAGCTTCCGGAAGCCGCTGGTAGATTTCTTCCGTAACGAAGGGCATGACGGGGTGGAGCATCACGAGGATCTTCCGCAGGATCTGCGCGGCGACCGTCTGAGCGATGGCTTTAGCTCGGGGGTCGTCGCCGTAGAGGTCCGGCTTGATGATCTCGAGATACCAATCGCAGTATTCATGCCAAAAAAACTGATAAAGCGTCTGAGCGTAGACGTTGAAATGGTAACCCTCCAGAGCGGCTTCCACGTCCTTTATGACCTGCTGCAGCCGGCTCAGGATCCAACGGTGACCGAGCCGTTCCGGATTCTCGGGGATTTCGTGCGTAAGGCTTGAACCTTTTAGGTTCATCAGGACCAGCCGGGCGGCGTTCCAGATCTTGTTCACGAAATGGCGGTAGCCTTCGATGCGGTCTTCGGACAACTTGATGTCCCGCCCCTGGACGGCGAAGGCGGTGAGCGCGAAGCGGAGGGCGTCGGTACCGTAACGGTCCATCATCACCAGTGGATCGATGACGTTCCCCTTGGACTTGCTCATCTTCTGCCCTTGGGCGTCTCTCACCAGGGCATGGACGTAGACATCGCGGAACGGGACTTCCTGCATGAAGTTGAGGCCCATCATCATCATGCGGGCGACCCAGAAGAACAGGATATCGAAGGCGGTGACGAGAACCGAGGTGGGGTAGAACTTGTGCAGCTCCGGGGTGTTCTCAGGCCATCCCATGGTGGAAAAGGGCCACAGGGCCGAACTGAACCAGGTGTCGAGCACGTCTCCGTCTTGGTCGAGGCGGTCGCCGCCGCAGGCCTGGCAACGGTCGGCGTCTTTCAGCGAAACGTTGACCCCGCCGCAATCCCGGCAGTACCACGCAGGAATGCGGTGCCCCCACCAGATCTGCCGGCTGATGCACCAGTCCTCGATGTTTTCGAGCCAGTTGAAGTAGTCCCTTTCCCACTTTTCGGGAACGATCCGAGTATCTCCCCTCTTGACGGCTTCCATGGCTCTTTCGGCCAGCGGCTTGGTCTTCACGAACCACTGGAGGGAAAGCATTGGTTCCACGGCGCTGCGGCAGCGGTAACAGTGGCCGACCCGATGCGTGTAATCCTCCACCTTTACCAGGAAACCGCCTTTTTTGAGATCCTCCAGGACACGCTTCCGGCAGGCGTAGCGATCGAGTCCCCGGTACGCGCCAGCTTCTTCGGTCATGGCACCGTTTTCACCGATGACCCGGTAGAGAGGCAGGCCATGCCTCTGTCCGATCTCGAAATCGTTGAAATCGTGGGCGGGCGTGATCTTGAGGGCTCCAGTACCGAATTCCCGGTCCACGTACGGGTCGGCGATGACCGGGATGGCCCGGTCGGCCAGCGGGACGAGCACCTGACGACCGACGGCGTCGGCGTAGCGCGGGTCTTCCGGGTGGACCGCCACCGCCGCGTCTCCCAGCATGGTTTCCGGCCGCGTGGTGGCCACCACCAAGGCCCGCTTTCCGTTCAGCAGGGGATAGCGCACATGGTAGAGGTGGCCCGCCACTTCCTCGCCTTCCACCTCGATGTTGGCGAGTGCCGTCATGCAGCGCGGGCACCAGTTGATCATCCGTTCGCCGCGGTAGATGAGGCCGTCTTCATAGAGGGTGACGAAGACGCGGCGGACGGCGCGGGAAAGGCCTTCATCCATGGTGAACCGTTCGCGGCTCCAATCGCACGACGCTCCCAGCCGCTTCAACTGGTTGATGATGATCCCGCCGTATTTTTCCCGCCACTGCCATACCTTCTCAAGGAACGCCTCCCGGCCGACATCGTGGCGGGTGAGGCCTTCCCGGCTAAGTTCCCTTTCGACCACGTTCTGCGTGGCGATGCCGGCGTGGTCCGTTCCCGGTACCCAGAGGACTTCGAAGCCCTTGAGGCGCTTGTACCGGGCGAGAATGTCTTGGATCGTGTTGTTCAACGCGTGGCCCATGTGAAGCTGGCCGGTCACGTTGGGAGGAGGAATCACCATGCTGAAAGACGGTCGGTCGGAGGCCGGGTTCGCTCGAAAGCAGTCCAGTTTCAGCCATCGCTCGTAACAGCGCGGTTCCACGTCTTCGAATTCATAGGTCTTGGGCAGGGTGCCGTCGTTCATCGAATCGCTCCCTAAAAACCCTTTCCGCCGGGGAAAACCCGTTAATCGTTCTGCGCCTTCAGTTTCTCGATTTCCTCCTGAAGGACCGTTTTGACGATTTCCGGAAGTTTCGCTTCTACCATCTGATGGAGCACGGAGGCCAGCCGGGACTCAAGCGCATCGATCGTTTTATCCCAGTCGTCCGTCTCCGTTGGAGCGGCCGACGTCTCCCCGCTCACGGCCGGCACCCCCGCGGCTTCTTCTTCCGATTCCGGACCCGGCACCAAGGCCATCCCCGCCACATCCTCGACAGGTCCCTGCGGCACCGCCGACTCCGACTCCTCGACAATCCCCTCCATGACCGGCATTTCCTCCTCTTCGCTCATCGAGGTCGCAGCGGCCGGTTCTTTTGAAGGTTCGGCGGCGGCTTCCGCTTCGGAACGTTCCTCAACCGCGTCTCCCCGCTCCGGTTTTTGCGCGGGCTCCGCCGCCCCGGTCGCCCTGTCCTCGTTTAGAAGCGCCGCAATGTCTTCGTCGAGATCCAACTCGGCATCCAGCACATCCAGAAAATCCCGGTCCACTTCGGCCTCTTCGGGAAGCTTCCCCGGCTCCTCCATAAATTCCTCCCGGGACTCCTCCACGACCTCTTTGCCGACGTCTTCGAGGATTCCCGCCTCCTCGCGCGGCGCTTCTTCTCCCGCTTCCCGGTCGCCGCCCCGGCGTTCCGTTTCGCCGCCCAGGAGCGACTCGAACTCTTCGCTCAGCGATACATCCTCCCCGGCTTCCTCGTCGAAGCCCGAGAAGCTTTCCAGTTCATCGTGAAGGAGCGCCTTTTCGGAGTCATCGTCCGGAACATCCTCGTCTTCAAACAGGGAAAGCTCTTCTTGCCCAAGGAGCAGTTCCTTCTCTTCCCGCCCGGCCCGGGGTTCTTCGTCCAAATCGGGCTCCGGCACCTCCACCACGTCATTGAGCTCGATGACTTCGTCGTCTTCCAGGTCTTCGAAACCTTCGAAAAGCTTTCCCGTCGCTTCGGTTTCCGCGTCGGGGCTACGCTTCTTGCGCTTCATGAGCCTTCTCCCTGTTGGAAAGTACAAAAAGCCCCCGCCCTGTGCCTCGAACGAGACCCGGGCGGCGGCCTCTCTTGCGGTTGAAGCAGCAGGTCACCGATAGCATGCAACGAATTTTTCCGTCAAGCGGATTGCCGGGAGGGGTCCGCCCCGGGATGGCGACCCGGATGCAACCCGGAACCGGTCACAGCTTCATCCAGGGCCGCGGAAGGAAGAGGCTCTTGAAAAGCTCCAAGGCATACCTGTCCGTCATGCCCGCTATGTGGTCGCACACCCGCTGTTCGCGCCGGACACCGGGCGCGAGCGGCCCGATCTCCTTCTCGAAGATCCGGTCGTCATTCATGAACAGCTCGTAGAGGTCAACGATCACCTTGCGGGCGCGTTCGAATTCGGCGAGGATCTGCGGCATGTCGTAGACCCGATCGAAAAGAAAGGCCCTAAGGCGCTCGACCTGCTCCAGCATGGCAGGACTCAGCCGGATCTCGGACAGCCCCGACTCCAGACTCGCCCGAACCGTATCCCGAACCAGCGTATGGATCCGCTCGCCATGGGTCGCTCCCAGGCTGCGGCGGATATCCTCGGGAACGTCTTCCGGTCTCAGTATATCTGCGCGAATCGCGTCGTCCAGGTCGTGATTGAGATAAGCTACGATATCGGCGACGCGCACAACCTGGCCTTCGAGCGTCATGGGCCGAAGGTCGGGTTCCGTGAGGATGGGATGCGACCGTCCTTTAGAATGCTTCAGGATGCCGTCACGGACTTCATGGGTCAAGTTCAGCCCGCGCCCGTCCTTTTCAAGATGATCGACGACCCGGAGGCTCTGGCGGTTGTGATGGAACCCTCCCGGGACAATTTCGTTTAGCACCCGTTCGCCGCCGTGGCCGAAAGGCGTGTGCCCCAGGTCATGGCCGAGGGCGATGGCTTCAATGAGGTCTTCGTTCAGGGCCAGGGCACGGCCGATGGTTCGAGCGATCTGCGATACTTCCAGCGTGTGGGTGAGGCGGGTCCGGTAGTGGTCTCCGGTTGGGGAAAGGAAGACCTGGGTCTTGTGTTTGAGGCGCCGGAAGGCCTTACAATGGACGATCCGATCCCGGTCCCTCTGGAAGGCGGTGCGGAGAGGGCATTCGGCTTCGGGCCGCCGCCGGCCCAGCGTTTCCGCACTCTTGGCGGCCTGGGGCGCCAGGAACACCCGCTCCCGCTCCTCGATCCAGCCGCGCACATGATCGGTTTGATCCGGCTTTCCCCGGTTGAGCATTGACCTGGGTGCCTCCTTTTCGCTATCACTAAGCGCCTGCGGAAAACCACAGGCAGGACTCCCCGGTTATTGCCGGAACCTTCAGACGGATTCGAGGAGCTTCGAGATCGCACAGACCATGGGATGGATTCTCTACCGCTACATCGTCCGGGAGCAGGTCATGCCCGCCGCCATCTGTTTTTTTGGACTCGTCATGGTCCTGGTGGCCGGCCGGCTCATGCAACTGACCTCCTACCTCTTTTCGTCTTCCATCACCTGGTTCGATCTGCTGGAGATCATGGGTTTGGCCGTTCCGAAGCTGATGCTTTACGCCCTGCCCATGGCCACGCTCCTTGGCACCCTGCTCGCCTTCCTCCGCCTCAACAACGACAACGAGCTGACGGCCCTCAAGGTGGCCGGGCTGGGGTTCAGGCAGTTCGCCCCCGCCGTCCTGACCGTGGCCCTCGTGACAACGCTGCTTTCCTTTTACACCTCCCTCTGGCTCGTGCCAACCGCCAATCTGGAATTCCGCGAGAAGCTCGCTTCCCTGGGGAAGGCGGTACTTCCCGCGCTGCTTCGCGAAGGCATGTTCATCGATGCCATTCCCAACTTAGTCTTTTTTTTCAAGCACGTGGAACCAGAGAGCTTTCGCATCGAAGGCGTGTTCATCCACGACGGACGCGATCCTCAACTGAGCGCGTCGATCGTGGCCAAGCGGGCCCAGATCCTGAACTACTCGACGCGGAACACCCTTGTGCTGCAGGCGGCCGACGGGGTGATCACCAGGGTCGGCCGCAACCTCACGGATGCCCAAGCGGTGGCCTTCGAAGATTACCAGTTTGTACTGCCTCTGGACCAGCTGTTTCGGGAATCGAAATCTCAAAGAAGGGACGAATTGACCCTGGAGGAACTCTTCGCCGCCTATGACGCGACGGGCGACGCACGGTATGCCATGGAAGCTCATATCCGGTTTTCGCTCCCCGTGGCCTGCCTCCTTCTGGCCATGGCGGCCGCCCCTCTGGGTGCGCTTTTCCAGCGGGGAAACCGCCTGGCCGGCGTGAGTCTGGGGATCGCCCTGTTTCTGGCCTATTATGTCGTTCTCTCGGCCGGCAAAGGACTGGGTGAACAAGCCGTCATCCCGCCCTGGCTTGCGGTCTGGCTTCCCAACCTGGCGGTGTTCGCCCTGGCCGCCGCACTGTGGACCAAGACGCACCGGGAAATCCCGTTCACCAGGCTGCCATCTTTGACGGAGCAGCTCAAACGCCGCGTGAGGCGCACCCGATGAAGTCCCCGGCGGTGACGTTTTCGTCCGCGAAGTCCCCCTGCGGGCCGTACCGGGCCCGCCTGAGGTCAGGCTCACCATGAAGCTGTTGACCCGTTACGTTCTCCGCCATTTCCTTTCCTTTTTCGCCATGGCCCTCTTCGGATTCGGCGGCATCTACATGGTGGTGGACTTCTTCGAAAAATTCGACGACGTCCTGGAAAGACAGGCCTCCATGGCCGATGCGGCACTCTACTTCCTGCTGAAGCTCCCCCTCATCCTGAACCAAGGCATCCCCATGGCCGTTCTTCTGGCTACTCTGATCGGCCTGGGCATCCTGGAAAGAAACCGCGAACTGGTGGCCATGCGATCGGCGGGCATCGGAGTCCGTACCTACGCCGCACCCATCCTGGGCGCAGCGCTCGTGATTTCCGGCCTCACGTTCGTGCTCGGTGAAACCCTGGCCCGGGACTTCAACCGCCGGGCTCAAGAAGTCTGGGACCACCGCATCGAAGGCCGCGACCGCTCCCTCGGATGGCTCAGTGAAAACATCTGGTATCGCGGCGAAGAGGTCATCTACCGGATCCGTCTCTACGACGTACGGTCCCAGAAGCTTCACGGCGTTTCCCTTTATTTCCTGGACGACGCCTTCAACTTGAAGGAACGCCTGGAGGCCGAAGAATTGCGATGGGAGGGCTCAGAGTGGACGGCCCACAAAGGGGCCTTATTGAGGTACGGTCCGGAGGAGATCGAACAGGAGGTGTTCGAGGTAAGAAAGTTGGCGCTGGCCGAAACCCCGGCGGACTTCACGAGGCTGGACGCGCTTCCCCAGGAACTGGACTGGTTCGAACTGTACCGCTACACCCGAAAACTCATGGAAGACGGCTACGACGCAGCCCCCTACCGCGTGGAACTTCACACCCGTGTAGCCTTTCCTCTCATGTCCGTCATCCTGGCCGTGATGGGCATCGCCATTTCGCTTCGTACGGGCCGTTACGGGGGCATCGCCATGGGCATCGTTCTGGCCCTGGTAGCGGCCTTTGTTTACATCATGGTACTGCAGCTGGGATCATCGCTCGCCACCGCCGGCATTCTTCCGCCGACGGTGGGCGTGTGGGCTGGAAACGTCCTTTTCACGGCCCTGGGATGGCACCTTTGGGTGAAGGCCCGCCAGTGAAGCCGGCCCCTTCAATCAGGAAGCCGGGTTTCGAGAGCCATGGCGATCTTCTTTTTCAGTTCCGTCAGGTCGAAGCTCTTCACCACGTAATAGTCGGCGGCAATGGACTTGGCGTCTTCCTTGAAAGTATCGTAAGCGGTCGAAAGGATCACGGGGAGGTCGTAGAAGCGGTTTCGGATATCCTGCAACAGGTCGAGCCCGTCGTAGTCCACCATCTTGATGTCGAGGATGACCAGGTCCGGCCGCTCCGCCTCGATCCTTTCCATGAGCTTGTGTCCGCTTTCCGCCGTGATCACCTCATAGCCGGCCTCCTTGAGCTCCTCGGAATAGAGCAGCCGAATATGCTCTTCATCGTCGACCACCAATATTTTCGGCATCAGCAACCTCCCTTGCCTATTTTAATCAACGCCATCGTTCCACGAGATAGGATTTGTTTTCCTCAAATATGGTACAGGTCTCTTCCACGTGTTCTTCGGCCTGCTGGATGGAGATCCGTTCCGTCCGGTTGGCGTAGGAAACCACTTTGCCCAGATACAAGGGAAGGATGGAATCGATCACCCGGGTCCGCTCCGCTTCGTCGCGGTCGCGATAGGCCAGAGCTGCGGAAAAAAGGACCAGCCCCCAGGTGTGGCTGGGGAAAGAAAAGTGAGGCAGCTCCAGGCTTCGGATTTCCTGGATCTTGTTGAAAACCGCCGGTTCGAAGATTTCACGCCAGACCGGCTGGTATTCTTCGAATCCCTGGAGGAAGCGGGCGTGCAGGCGGCCCATGTTGATTTCCACCTGGGGCGCCACCTCCGTATCCTGACCGTCCATGCTGAAGAGGGCGGTCGGTTTGCTCCATTTTACGATCCGCCAGAAGTCGGCGTAGGCCACCATGAGATCAAAGATGGTGGCCAGTGTCTGGCGGAACCGGAGGGTGACCTGGGCGAAGGGGTCATTGGCGCGGTGCCGCTTAGGAGCCCCGATGACAGACTGGCATACGGGGACGCGTGCGGTGAGCGCCAGTGTTCCCACGCAAACATCAATCCCGAACTGGTCCATCGCGGCCGTCCACACGGGCGGATTGAGAAAGACGTCCACCAGGTCGCCGCGGAACGCGCAGTCTCCGGCGTTCATCTGCCGCACCCGGCGGCCGTAAAGGCAACGGGTCAGCGGATAGACAATGGCGGTATTCAGGGTGTCTTCGTACTTGTGCCGCAGATAAATGGGAGCCACGTACCCCGCTCCCCTGAGCACCGGTTCGGCCATGCACTTGATCCAGGAGGGCGCCAGGTTGGTGATGTCCGCTTCGAACACCACCACCGCCTTGGCCTGGAGTTCCTTCGCCTTATGGAAAAGCATCCTGAGGTTGGCGCCTTTGCCGCGAACTCCCGGCTCCGTGGTCAGGTAGATCTTGGGGACCTGAGTCGATGAGGACAAAAACGCCGCACGAGTCCCGTCGGCCGAATAATTGTCACAGTTGACGATGACCGCATCCATGTCCCCGTAAAACTCGCGGATACCTTGATCCAAACGTTCCACCGTCTGGGCGATGGTTGAGGCTTCATTGAACGACGGAACCGCCACCAACAGCTCGGCCCTCGTGATGCCCTGAGGGTTCTCCTCCTCGTAATACACCTTCGCTGACTCCACCATAGCACCCCCCAGCCCCGGTCTCGCCCTTTCCAGAAACGACGGTTCACTCCGCCCTGTGGATTTTCACGGTTCCGATCCCGTTCCAGCGGCAGCCGCCCGCTGCCCACGCGTCGCCGGCGGCACCCTACGGTTCCGACGCCGGTCTCTGCCCCGAGGCCCCGCGGGTGTTCCCCTGGATGCTGCCCAGGTAACGGAAAAGATCCGCATCGCTCGAAAGGACGAAGGTGCTCCTCGGGTTATTGAAGCCCTGGTAGAATTCCAGGCTCCGGTAGAACTGGTAAAACTCGGGATCCCTTCCAAAGGTGTTGGCATAGATCTGCGTGGCCGTCGCGTCGGCCCTCCCTCGAATCTCCTGGGACGTGCGGAAGGCCTCCGACGAAATCTTGGCCAGTTCCCTTTCCATTTCACCCAGGATCGCCGCCCGCTCGCCTTCGCCTTCCGAACGGTACTGGGCCGCGATCCGCTTCCGCTCCGACACCATGCGTTCGAACACCTTCTCCTGGACGGAATCCACATAATTTCTCTTGGGTAAACCCCCGGCTTTGCCGGGGGACTCCCAGAGTTTGACATTTCCGGGAGTATGCGAAAGCCTTCCTCTTGTGAACCGCTCAAAGTTTACAAAAGGAAAGGCTTTCGCATGGATGGAACTCAAAGCTTAAGCCACACGGTCTGGGAGTGCAAGTACCATGTGGTCTGGATCCCGAAGTACCGCAGGAAGAGTCTTTACGAGCAACTCCGCAAGCACCTGGGCCAAGTCTTCAGAGAACTGGCCAGACAGAAAGAGAGTATGATCGAAGAAGGTCACCTGATGCCGGATCATGTGCACATGCTCATCTCGATCCCACCAAAGTATGGAGTTGCACAGGTGGTTGGCTACATCAAAGGAAAAAGCGCCATCCACATCGCCAGAACCTTCCTCGGGAGGAAGAAGAACTTCACTGGCCAGAACTTTTGGGCCAGGGGCTACTTTGTGTCCACAGTTGGAAGAGACGAGCAGATGATCCGCGAATACATCAAAAAGCAGGAAACTGAGGATCGTCGACTCGATCAACTGAATATGTTCGAATAGTCGCCACCTTTTAAGGTGGCCAATGGTTTACAATCGCTTTGAGCGGTCCACGGTTTTACAAGCCTCCGGCTTTGCCGGAGGTACATGACTGATCCGCTTGATGCGGATATCCAAGAGTTCGATGCCGAATTCCGGGACGAGCCGGGACGCATCGGCCACCATCTCCCGCGTGATCTTTTCACGGCCCTTGATCACCGGCGCAAACAGGGTCTCACCGGTCTCGGTCCCTTCCACGCTTTCCAGCAGAAGCTGAAATTCCTGGACCCCAGCCTCCAGGAGTTTTGCCTTGGCGTCCTCCCAACCTTCACTTCGCACCAGCTCTTCCAGGAAATTGTTGGAGACGTGGTCACGGACCACCGCATCGATGATGCCGTCCAGCCGGCTGAGGGCGGTCGGGACGTTTCCGACTCTCATGAGGAAAAGCAGCGGGTCCTTGATGCGCCACCGAGCCGTGGAATCCACCCAAATGTATTTCTTGTCCTTGGTGGGGATCTGGTTCGGGTTGCCGTCCCACTTCAGGACCCGCTTTTCGAAGAAGTTGGCCTTCTGAATGAGCGGCAGCTTGAAATGCAGGCCCGCCTGGGTAATGGGTTCCCCCACGGGCCGGCCCAACTGGGTGACCACGACCTGCTCGGTTTCCTTCACCACGAAAAGCGAACTCCAAGCAATCACCCCGATCACGATGAGAACGACGACAACCAGACGACTACCCTTGGGGAACATCACTTCTCCTCCGCCGGCCGGCCGGCCGCCGCGCCGGTATCTTCCCCGGCACTCCACCCGGCAAGCCCCCCGGAACCCAGATTCAGAAGCGGCAGGACGCCGGGGCCTGATTCATCCAGCACGATAATCCGGTCCACCTTTTCGATGAACTGAGGCATGCTTTCCAGGTACATGCGACGCCGCGTGACATCGGGAGCCTTCCGGTACTCCTCAAGGATGCTCGCAAACCGCGTCACGTCGCCCTCGGCCCGATTCACCCGCTGGAGTGCATACCCTTCCGCCTGCGTGATCATCTGGCGGGCCTGGCCGCGGGCCCGCGGAATTCTTTCATTGTAGACCTGCTGAGCCTCGTTGATCATGCGCTCCTTCTCCTGGCGTGCCTCGTTCACTTCGTTGAACGCCGCCTTCACAGCGTCCGGAGGGTTGGCGTTCTGGAGCTTCACCACGACGATCTGGAGTCCCGTCCGGTAGGTGTCCATGATTTCTTGGATTTCACGGCCCGCCAGGTCCGCGATGGATGCGCGCCCGATGGTGAGCACCTCGTCCGCAAAGCGGTTCCCCACGATCCGGCGCATCACCGATTCCGAGATGTCGTCCAGCGTACCTTCCACGTCATGAAGCTGAAACAGGTAATCCACCGGATTCTTGATCATGTATTGGACCGTCCACTGGATATCGATCACATTCAGGTCGCCGCTGAGCATCCGGCTTTCTTCCTCGTAGCCTTTTTCGGCAAACCTCGTCCGGACCCCCGGGCTCACCGTCCGGTACCCGTACTCGCGCTGCAGCACCCGCCCCGTGATGACCTTGGTCACGTCCTCGACGCCGAAGGGGATCTTGAAGTGAAGGCCCGCCCCGGCGGTTCGCACGAATTTCCCGAACCGCAACACCACGGCGGTTTCTTCCGGCTGCACCGTGTAGTAGGAAGTAAAGCCGATGAGGGCGGCCACCACCAGAAGTGCCAAGCCCCAAAACGGGCCGCGCCCCAGGGACGGCAGGCTGAAACGGCCCTTCAGCCGTTTCATAACTTCTTCGAGATCTTGTATGTTCCCGGGCCCCGGACCCCGGTGGGGGGGACGTTCCCAATCCATGAATCCTCCTGTCGTGATTCTTCAGCGGCAACCCTGAACCGCTTCGAACGTCAGCGTTTTCGGAGCCCCTCGAACACGTACGCGAAAAACACGAGGAGCACCGCCATCACGATGATGACGCCGGGGCCGGCGGACGGGATGAAAAAGCGTGCCAGGAAATAGGCAAAGAAAGCCCCGAGGGCCGCTCGAATAAGAAAAATCCTCAGTTGCAGCATCGATTCCCGTCTTTCGGTTCCGGCGGAACCCTCGGCTCACTCGGGCGACACAAGGTCTCTGCCTGATGCAGAAATAGCGAAGCTGATCCTAACGGCACCCCCCGGCATTGTCAAGGACATCCGAGCGTTGCATCATCGGAAATCCTTGATTCCATGCACCTTTCTCCTTCCCGCCCTGCCAAGGGATCGTTCCAATGGGCCCGGGAAAATGCCCGCTCCCGCCAAGCTGGTGATCCCCCCATAAGCGCTAAGTTGTTTTGTAAACACTCACTGGTTGCATTTACGCCATTGGGTTGTTTTTAAAGATGAACATCGAACATCGAACATCGAACATCGAATGAAAAAATCAGGTCAGCGAAGACTCTGATGTGAACTTCCCTCGTTCCAAGCTCCAGCTTGGGAACGCCCTGCCCGGGAAGCTCCAGCTTCCTCCTGCTACAGCTGAAACGCGCTGTCTTTCTAGGGAGCTTGCCAGGATCTCGAAGTGGTCTTTCCTCTCGTTCCAAGCTTTGGCTTGGGAACGGCCTCACCGAAGCTGGAGCTTCTGCACAGTTGTGTTCCCAAGCTGGAGCTTGGGAACAAGAAGTAAAAGATCTGCACCCTTCGATGTTGGATGTT